>JACXUW010000051.1 GCA_014763705.1 Micrococcales bacterium
CGTCGAGCCAGGTCCCCTTGTCGTCGCTGGCCGTCGGTGCCGCGACCTTCCCCGCGGGTGTCCGCACCGGGGACGTGTACACGGTGCTGCGGTACGTGGCCCAGCAGGTGAACTCGACCGTGGAGGCGCTCTACTCCCCCGGCTGCTGGGGGCACAGCTACCGCGAGATCTCGGGCAGCACGACCCTCTCCAACCACGCGAGCGGGACCGCCATCGACGTCAACGCCCCCGACCACCCGCTCGGCGCGTCCGGCACGTTCACCTCCGCCCAGGTCTCGGCCATCCGCACCATCCTCACCCGGTGCAACGGTGTCGTGCGCTGGGGCGGCGACTACTCGGGCCGCAAGGACGAGATGCACTTCGAGATCAACGTCGGCCCGGGCGACAGCCGACTCGCGAGCCTCGCCGCGTCCCTCGGCGGGGGCGGCGGCACGCCCGACCCCGAGCCCGTCCACTGGACGACGGTGCGCTCCGGCGACTCCGGGTTCCGGGTCCGGACGGTGCAGTACCTGCTGCGCCAGCGAGGGCAGTCGGTGACCGCCGACGGCATCTTCGGTTCCGGGACGGCCGCCGCGGTGCGGGCCTTCCAGTCCTCGCGGGGCCTGACGGCCGACGGCGTCGTCGGGACGAACACGTGGACCGCCCTCGTCGTCACGGTGCGCAGCGGGTCCTCCGGGGACGCGGTGCGCGGCGTGCAGACCTGCCTGTCCGCCAAGGGTTTCGCGACTGGGGTCGACGGGGTATTCGGCTCCGGCACGGACGCGACGGTGCGCTCGTTCCAGTCCTCGCGCAGCCTCGTGGTCGACGGGATCGTCGGTTCCGACACCTGGCAGGCGCTGGAGGCCTGACGCCGGTCAGCCGACCCGGCGCACGACCTCCGCGAAACGCTCGTACGCGACGGGGTCGGTCGAGTTGGCGGTCGAGCAGATGACGTGGTCGATGCCCGCCTCGGCGAGCCGGCCGAGCCGGTCGACGGCCTGCTCGACCGAGTGGCCGGTCACTCCCTCGGGCAGCGCGGCCCCGGTGTCCATCGTCAGGGCGGCGAGGCAGGACTTCGAGATCTCGTCGTAGTCCCGGCCGACGTCCTCGCAGTGCCCGAGGAGCACCTCGAGCTTGCGCGGGATGCCCTCGGGGCCGAGGCCGGTGTCGAAGAGGTTGCACGCGTCGGCGTACTGGGCCACGAGCCGCAGGGTCTTCCGCTCGCCCCCACCACCCACCATGATCGGCGGGGTCCGCACCGGCTGCGGGTGGTTCAGGGGCCGCTCGAGGTGGAGGACCTCCCCGTCGAAGGGGCTGTCGTCGTCGGCGAACATCTGCCGTGCCAGCCGCAGGGTGTCCTCGAGCAGCCGGAACCGCTCGGCGAGTGGCGGCATCGGCACCCCGAGACCTCGGTGCTCCCACTCGTTCCACGCCGCCCCGATGCCGAGCCAGGCGCGGCCGCCGGAGAGGACGTCGAGCGTGGTGACCGTCTTCAGGAGGATGCCCGGGTGGCGGTAGGTGACCCCGGTGACGAGGGTGCCCAGCTCGATGCGCTCGGTGACCGCCGCGGCGTGGGCGAGGGCGGTGTAGCCCTCGAGCATGTCCAGCTCCGGCGGGCCGACCACGCCGATCTGGAAGAAGTGGTCCATCACCCAGAGCGACGACAACCCCGCCTGGTCGGCGTCGCGGGCGATGGCGCGCCACGTCGCGCCGGTCGACGCCGGAGCGCCCTCGAAGGTGAACCTGCTGACCTGGAGCCCGAGTCGCACGTGGCTCAGAGGTACTGGCCGGTGTTGGCGACGTTGCTGATCGACTTGCCGGGCTCGGTGCCCTCCTTGGTCTTGATGAGCGTGCGGATGTAGACGATCCGCTCGCCCTTCTTGCCGGAGATGCGGGCCCAGTCGTCGGGGTTCGTCGTGTTCGGGAGGTCCTCGTTCTCGCGGAACTCGTCGGTGCAGGACTGGAGCAGGTGCTCCACCCGCAGACCGCGCTGGCCGGTGTCGAGGAGGTCCTTGATGGCCATCTTCTTGGCCCGGTCGACGATGTTCTGGATCATCGCGCCGGAGTTGAAGTCCTTGAAGTAGAGGATCTCCTTGTCGCCGCCGGCGTAGGTGACCTCGAGGAAGCGGTTCTCCTCCTCCTCGGAGTACATCCGCAGCACGACGGCGTCGATCATCGCCTCGACCGTGGCGTCCTCGGACTCGCCGTTGAGCGCGACGTCGTCCGGGTGCAGCGGCAGCCCGACGGTCAGGTACTTGGCGAAGATGTCGCGGGCCGCCTCGGCGTCCGGGCGCTCGATCTTGATCTTCACGTCGAGCCGGCCGGGCCGCAGGATGGCGGGGTCGATCATGTCCTCGCGGTTCGAGGCGCCGATGACGATGACGTTCTCGAGCCCCTCGACGCCGTCGATCTCGGCGAGCAGCTGCGGCACGATCGTCGTCTCGACGTCGGAGGAGACGCCCGAGCCGCGGGTGCGGAAGAGCGACTCCATCTCGTCGAAGAAGACGACGACGGGGTAGCCCTCGTTCGACTTCTCGCGAGCCCGCTGGAAGATCAGCCGGATGTGCCGCTCGGTCTCGCCGACGTACTTGTTGAGCAGCTCGGGGCCCTTGATGTTGAGGAAGTAGGACTTCCCCGGCTCGCGGCCCTCCTTCTCGGCCACCTTGCGGGACAGCGAGGCGGCGACGGCCTTGGCGATCATCGTCTTGCCGCACCCGGGCGGGCCGTAGAGCAGGACGCCCTTGGGTGGCTTCAGCTGGTGCTCGGTGTAGAGGTCGGCGTGGAGGTAGGGCAGCTCGACGGCGTCGCGGATCGCCTCGATCTGCGAGAAGAGGCCGCCGATGTCCTCGTAGTCGATGTCCGGGACCTCCTCCAGGACGAGGTCGGCGACCTCGGCCTTGGGGACCCGCTCGAACACGAAGCCGGAGCGCGGCTCGAGGAGCAGGGCGTCCCCGGCCCGGACCGTGACGCCGTCGAGGGAGGCCGCGACCCGGCAGACCCGCTCCTCGTCGGCCTGGGCCACGACGAGGACGCGGCCGTCGTCGAGGACCTCCTTGCAGAGGACGACCTCGCCGACCGTCTCGAAGCCGTGCGCCGCGACGACGTTCATCGCCTCGTTGAGCATCACCTCGCGGCCGGGGCGCAGCTCGGTGGCCTCGATGGAGGGGCTGACCGCGACGTGCATCTTGCGGCCGCTCGTGAGGATGTCCGCGGTGCCGTCGTCGAAGAGCTCGATGACGGTGCCGTACGCGGCCGGCGGCTGGGCGAGCCGGTCGACCTCGGACTTGAGCGTGACGATCTGCTCGCGGGCGTCGCGCAGGGTGCGCACGAGGCGCTCGTTCTGCGCCGAGAGCGTGGACATCTGCGACCGGAGCCGCGCGAGGTCGCGCTCCATCGAGCGGATCTGGGTGGGGCTGGCCTCGCCACCGGAGCGCAGCGCGGCGAGCTCCGCCTCGAGCGACCTGCGCTCGGCCTCCAGCCGCTCGCGGGCGCCCTCGGCCCCGGGGGTCTCGTCGGTGCTCATACCCGACGATAACTCCCGCGGCTCACGCGTGCTCGGAGGTTCCGGTCACCGAACGGCGCAGCTTCCTCACCCGCTTGTCCGACGGGACGCGCTCGCCGACGTTCTCCGGGGTCCAGTCGGCCTCGGTGGCGTCCTCGCCGGTGACGTAGCCCCGCCCGGGACGCCGCTTGCGCAGCGGCGGCGTCGTGCCCGGAGCGAGCCGCCGGGTGGTGACGAGGAAGCCGGTGTGGCCGTGCATCCGGTGCTGCGGGCGCACCGCGAGCCCCTCGAGGTGCCAGCCGCGCACGAGCGACTCCCACGCCTGCGGCTCGGTGTACGTGCCGTGGTCGCGCATCGCCTCGGCGACCTTCGACAGCTGGGTGGCCGTCGCGACGTAGCAGATGAGCACGCCCCCGGGGGCGAGGGCGTCGGCGACGACGTCGAGGCACTCCCACGGGGCGAGCATGTCGAGGACGACGCGGTCGACCGTCCCGGGCCCGACTGCGGAGGGCAGCGACTCGACGAGGTCGCCGACCTGCACCGTCCACGCCGGGTGGTCGCCGCCGAAGAACTCGCGGGCGTTGGCCCGGGCGATGTCGGCGAAGTCCTCGCGCCGCTCGAAGGAGAGCACCCGGCCGTCCTCGCCGACCGCCCGGAGCAGCGACATCGACAGCGCGCCGGAACCGACGCCGGCCTCGACGACGACGGCCCCGGGGAAGATGTCGGCCATCATGACGATCTGGCCGGCGTCCTTGGGGTAGACGACGGCGGCACCGCGCGGCATCGACATCACCCAGTCGGCGAGCAGCGGGCGCAGCGCGAGGTACTCGACCCCGGCGGTGTTCGTCACCGTCGAGCCGTCCGGGACGCCGATCAGCTCGTCGTGGCGCAGGTGCCCGCGGTGGGTGTGGAACTGCTTCCCGGCCGTCAGGGTGATGGTGTGCAGCCGGCCCTTGGGGTCGGTCAGCTGGACACGGTCACCCTCGGCGAAGGGGCCGCGGCGGCGCTCGGCTCCGGTGGCGGTCATGGCGGGGAGTCTAGGTGCGGCCGCGGGACCGCTTCGCCGCGGCGTCGAGGGCCTGGCTGCCCACGAGGCCCCACGGCTCCCCGTCCACCGTGACGACGACGACACCCACCCCGGTGGCGCTCATCGCCCGCAGCACCGCACCGACGTCGTCCCGGGGCGAGGCCTCGACGAGGTTGTCGTCGGGCAGCCGCGTGACCAGGGCCCCGATCGGGGTGGTCTCCGGGACGGCGGGCGGCACCGAGCGCAGCACGAGGCTCGGGGCGAGCCGCTCGTCGCGGCACAGCACGAGGTCGGGGTTGGCGCGCGCCACGGCCAGTGGGGTCTCGGCCGGCAGGACGACGGCCCGCTCGGCGACGTCCCCGACCCGGATGGTCGCGAGGACCCGTTCGACGGCTCCGCGGCGCAGGGCCGCGGTGGCGCCGGACCAGAGCACCCAGGCCATGACGAGGCCGATGAGCACGTCGAAGAGCTGGGGCTGCCCGCCGGTCGCCAGCGGCCACACGACGAACCAGACGACGATGCCCACCGCGACGAGCCGGCCGACCCACCCGGCGACCGCGAGGCCGAGGTCGCGCCGGCCGGTGAGCCCCCAGATGAGCGACTGGAGCGCCGCTCCCCCGTCGAGCGGGAGCCCGGGCAGCAGGTTGAACCCGGCCAGCAGGGCGTTGAGCAGCCCGAACGACCACGCGAACTGGCCGAGGTCGCCGTCGTCGCTCCACCCGAGGGAGAGGCCGGCGACGGCGAGGACGGCGTTGACCAGCGGGCCGGCGAGGGCGACGAGCGCGGTGCGGCCCGGGGTGGCGCCGGTCGCGTCGTAGGAGGTGTGCCCGCCCCACACCGTCGCCACCACCTGGTGCACCCGGAAGCCGAGGCGCCGGGCGGCCAGGGCGTGGCCGACCTCGTGGCCGAGGACGGCGACGAGGATCGAGACCACGAGCCAGGCGGCGTACGCGACGGCGAAGCCCGAACCGCGCACGAGGCCGGCGCGGTAGCCCTGGAAGGCGACGAGGGCGCCGAGGATGAGCCAGGTGCGGTCGAGGTAGACCGGCACCGTCGCCACCCGACCGATCCGCAGCGCACCCACCGGGGCCGGTGGCGAGGTGGACATGCCGACGACCCTACGCGAGCCGGACGGCATACTGTTCCCCTCCCCGTCCACGTCCCGAGAGGACCCCGAGCAGCCCCGTGAGCGCCCAGCACCGACCCGACGCCACCGACGCCCTGACCAGCGCACTCCGCGAGCGGGTCCTCGTCCTCGACGGTGCGATGGGGACGATGATCCAGGCCCGCCAGCTCTCCGAGGCCGACTACCGGGGCGAGCGGTTCGCCGACCACCCGAGCGACCTGCGGGGCAACAACGACCTCCTCTCGCTGACCCAGCCGGAGGTCATCCGCGAGATCCACGAGGCCTACCTCGAGGCGGGCGCCGACCTCGTCGAGACCAACACCTTCAACGCGCAGCGGATCTCCCTCGCCGACTACGGGATGGAGGACCTGGCCTACGAGATGAACCGCGCCGCGGCCGGCCTGGCCCGGGCGGCCTGCGACGCCGTCGAGGAGCGCACCGGGCGCCCGCGCTGGGTCCTCGGCACGCTCGGCCCGACCAACCGCACGGCCTCCATCTCCCCCGACGTCAACGATCCCGGGGCCCGCAACACGAGCTTCGACGAGCTGGCCGGCGCCTACCTCGAGCAGGCCCGCGGCCTCGTCGACGGCGGCTCCGACGTGCTCCTCGTCGAGACGATCTTCGACACCCTCAACGCCAAGGCCGCGATCTTCGCCCTGGAGACCCTGTTCGAGGAGCACGGGCGCCGCTGGCCGGTCATGATCTCCGGCACGATCACCGACGCCTCCGGTCGGACGCTGTCCGGGCAGGTCACCGAGGCGTTCTGGTACTCGGTGCGGCACGCCCGGCCACTCGCCGTCGGGCTCAACTGCGCCCTCGGCGCCAAGGACCTGCGGCCCTACGTCGCCGAGCTCTCCCGCCTCGCCGACTGCTTCGTCTCGGCCCACCCGAACGCCGGGCTGCCCAACGCGTTCGGCGAGTACGACGAGGGCCCCGACGCGATGGCGGAGGTCGTCGGCGAGTTCGCCTCGGCCGGGCTGGTCAACGTCGTGGGCGGCTGCTGCGGCACCACCCCCGAGCACATCGCCGCGATCGCGAAGGCGGCCGCCGGTGGAACACCGCGCGAACCGGCCTCCGTGGCACCGGCGTTGCGCCTCTCCGGCCTCGAGCCGCTCGTCGTCACCGACGAGAGCCTCTTCGTCAACGTCGGCGAGCGGACGAACATCACCGGCTCGGCCCGCTTCCGGCGGCTCATCCGCGAGGAGGACTACCCCGCCGCGCTGTCCGTGGCCCGCCAGCAGGTCGAGTCGGGTGCGCAGGTCATTGACGTCAACATGGACGAGGGGATGATCGACGGCGTCGCGGCCATGGACCGCTTCCTCAAGCTCGTCGCCGCCGAGCCCGACATCTGCCGGGTGCCCGTCATGGTCGACTCCAGCAAGTGGGAGGTCATCGAGGCCGGGCTCAAGGTCACCCAGGGCAAGGCCATCATCAACTCGATCTCGATGAAGGAGGGGGTCGAGCCCTTCCTCGACCACGCCCGGCTGGCCCGCAAGCACGGCGCCGCGGTCGTCGTCATGGCCTTCGACGAGCAGGGTCAGGCGGACACCCTGGAGCGCCGGAAGGAGATCTGCGAGCGGGCCTACCGGTTGCTCGTCGACGAGGTCGGCTTCCCGGCCGAGGACATCATCTTCGACCCCAACATCTTCGCCGTCGCCACCGGCATCGAGGAGCACGCCGCCTACGGCACCGACTTCATCGAGGCGACCCGCTGGATCTCCGAGAACCTGCCGCACGCGCTGGTCTCGGGCGGTGTCTCCAACGTCTCGTTCAGCTTCCGTGGCAACAACGCCGTCCGCGAGGCCATCCACGCGGTCTTCCTCTACCACGCGATCCGCGCCGGCCTGGACATGGCGATCGTCAACGCCGGTGCCCTCGTGCCCTACGACACGCTCGACGAGCGGCTGCGCACGGCCATCGAGGACGTCGTCCTCAACCGGCTCGACGACCCCCAGGAGGCCACCGAGCGGCTGCTCGAGCTGGCCGACGAGTTCCGCTCCGACGGTGCGCAGGCCGAGGCGAGCGCCGAGGAGTGGCGCGAGCTGCCGCTGCGGGAGCGGATCACGCACTCGCTCGTCAAGGGCATCGACGACCACGTCGTCGACGACACCGAGGCGCTCCGGCTCGAGATCGAGCAGGCCGGCGGGCGCCCGCTCGAGGTCATCGAGGGCCCCCTCATGGATGGCATGAACGTCGTCGGGGACCTCTTCGGGTCGGGGAAGATGTTCCTGCCCCAGGTCGTGAAGTCGGCGCGCGTCATGAAGAAGGCCGTCGCCCACCTCGTGCCCTACATCGAGGCGGAGAAGGACGAGGCCGCGCGCCGGAAGCCCAAGGGCAAGGTGGTCACCGCGACGGTCAAGGGCGACGTCCACGACATCGGCAAGAACATCGTCGGGGTCGTCCTCCAGTGCAACAACTACGACGTCGTCGACCTCGGGGTCATGGTCCCGGTGCAGAAGATCCTCGACACCGCCCGCGAGGAGGAGGCCGACGTCATCGGGCTCTCCGGCCTCATCACGCCGAGCCTCGACGAGATGGTCCAGGTGGCGGCCGAGATGGAGCGCCAGGGCTTCGAGATCCCGCTGCTGCTCGGCGGGGCCACGACCTCCAAGGCCCACACGGCGGTCAAGGTCGACGAGCGGTACTCCGGCGCGGTCGTCTGGGTCAAGGACGCCTCGCGCTCGGTGCCGGTGGTCAGCCAGCTGCTGTCCGAGGGTCAGCGGGACGGGTTCGTCGCCGGGGTCGCCGAGGAGTACGTGGAGCTGCGTGCGCGGCACGCCGCGAAGTCCGGCGACCGCCCGCTGACCGACCTGGCCGCCGCCCGGGCCAACGCCCCGGTCCTCGACTGGGCCACGTACCGTCCGATGCGTCCGCACCTGCTGGCCCACCAGGAGGGCGACCGGTGGTCGGCCCCCCGCGGCTCGAAGTGGCGGCGCGCGGCGCACCAGTTCACCCGGGTCTGGGAGGACTACCCGGTCGCCGACCTGCGCGAGTACATCGACTGGACACCGTTCTTCCTCGCCTGGGAGGTCCGCGGCCGCTACCCCGACGTGCTCAACAACCCGACGACGTCCGAGGTCGCCCGCAAGCTCTTCGACGACGCGCAGCGGATGCTCGACCACGCCGAGCGCGAGCGCTGGTTCGCGCCCCGCGGCGTGGTGGGCATGTTCCCGGCCGCGTCGGTCGGCGACGACATCGAGGTGTACGCCGACGAGGAGCGCGAGACGGTGCTCACGACGCTGCACGGGCTGCGCCAGCAGGGGCAGCACCGGGCCGGGGTGGCGAACAAGTGCCTTTCGGACTTCGTGGCGCCCCGTGAGAGCGGGCTCAAGGACCACGTCGGTGCGTTCTCGGTGACGGCCGGCCTCGGGCTCGAGGAGCGGCTCCAGGCCTTCAAGGACGACCTCGACGACTACTCGGCCATCATGCTGGAGGCGCTCGCCGACAGGCTGGCCGAGGCCTTCGCCGAACGGCTGCACCAGCGCGTGCGCACCGACCTGTGGGGGTACGCCCCGGACGAGCGGCTCGACGGCGCCGAGCTCATCGCCGAGCGGTACCGCGGCATCCGCCCCGCGCCGGGCTACCCGGCGTGCCCGGACCACACCGAGAAGGAGACCCTCATGGCCCTTCTCGGGGGCGAGGAGCGCACCGGGGTCCGGCTCACCGAGTCGATGGCCATGTGGCCCGGCGCGTCGGTCTCCGGCTGGTACTTCGCCCACCCGGAGAGCCAGTACTTCGTCGTCGGCCGGCTCGGGCGCGACCAGGTCGAGGAGTACGCGGCCCGGAAGGGCTGGGACCTCGCGACGGCCGAGCGCTGGCTGTCCCCCAACCTCGGCTACACCCCGGAGTCCTGAGGTCGCGACCCGCTGAACGGGGTCGACCCGCTCTGCCGGGGTCCTGTCGCCCTGCCGGGGTGCGATGGCGCCCCGGCAGGGCGAGGTGGCACCGGCCAGGCGAGGAGGCGCCGTCCGCGCGTCCCCAGAACTCGACGGACCCGGGCTCGGGCCCGGGGTGGCGGCGCGGCGGTGTCGGCCCGGCCGCCTACCGTGGGCGCCATGACCCCCGCCCTGTCCCCGAGCCGCGCCGCGGACTTCAAGCAGTGTCCGCTGCTGTTCCGGTTCCGGACGATCGACAAGCTCGAGGGTCCGCCGTCCCCCGCCGCCGCGCGCGGCACGCTCGTCCACGCGGTGCTCGAGCACCTCTTCGAGCTTCCCGCCGCCGACCGCACCCCCGACGCCGCCGTCGCCCTCCTCGAACCGCGCTGGCGTGCCCTCGTCGAGGAGCGTCCGGAGCTGGCGTCGATGCTCGCCGAGCACGACGGCCTGACCGAGGAGTCCTGGTTCGCCGGCGCCCGGACCCTCGTCGAGCAGTGGTTCGACCTCGAGGACCCCACCCGGCTCGAACCGGCCGCCCGCGAGCTCTACGTCGAGACCGAGGTCGAGGGGCTCACCCTGCGCGGCTACGTCGACCGCCTCGACGTCGCCCCGGACGGCGCGATGCGGGTCGTCGACTACAAGACCGGCCGCTCCCCCGGCGAGCTGTTCGAGGCCAAGGCGCTCTTCCAGATGAAGTTCTACGCCCTCGTCCTGTGGCGCATCCACGGCGAGGTGCCCCGGATGCTCCAGCTGGTCTACCTCGGCAACGGCGAGGTCGTGCGCTACGTCCCCGACGAGCGCGACCTGCTGGCCATCGAGCGCAACGTCCGGGCCATCTGGGACGCCGTCGTGCGGGCGGCGCAGACCGGCGACTGGCGGCCGCGCACGTCGAGGCTCTGCGACTGGTGCGACTTCCGCGAGTACTGCCCCGAGTGGGGCGGCACCCCGCCGCCGCTGCCCGAGGGCGCCGGTCTCATCGCGCTCGACCCTTCCCGCTCCGGCGCGGCCTCACCCGACGACGAGTGAGCCCACCGCGGCGGCGAGGGCGCGCGGCGTCATCCCCGCGAGCCCCCCGACGTGCACCGCGCCCGGGATCTCGGGCACCGGCACGACGTGCGGCACCGCGACGGTCGGCACACCGGCCGCGACGGCCGAGCGCACGCCGGTCGGGCTGTCCTCGATGGCCACGCAGCGGGTCGGGTCGACCCCGAGCAGCCGGGCGGCCGCGTGGTAGGGCTCCGGGTGCGGCTTGCCGTGCTCGACCTCGTCGCCGGTGACGACCACGGCGAAGGCACCGTCGGGCAGGGCGGACACCACCGCGTCGGCGAGGACCCGCCACGACATGGTCACCAGCGCGCTCGGCACGCCCTCGGCGCGGAGGGCGTCGAGCAGCTCACGGGCGCCGGGCCGCCACGGCACGTGCTCGCGCACCTGCCCGACGACGCGCTCGAGGAGCGCGTCGATGATCCGCTCGGGCTCCCAGGTGATCGGCGAGTTGTCGCGGATGAACCGCGCGGAGACCATCAGGTCGTTGCCGACGAGCTGGTGGGCGAACTCGTCGTTCCACGTCCCGCCGTGCTCGGCGACGATCGCGTGCTCGGCGGCGATCCAGTACGGCTCGGTGTCGACGAGGGTGCCGTCCATGTCCCAGAGGACCGCTGCGGGGAGGCTCATGAGCACCGAGCCTATCGAGCCGTAGGGTGGAGTCCTGACCCCGTGGAGGAGGACCCCGTGATCGAGCTCGAGGACATCGGCGAGCTGCGCGACCCCGTGATGATCGCCGCCTTCGAGGGCTGGAACGACGCCGGGGAGGCCGCCAGCGCGGTCCTCGAGCACCTCGCCGACGTGTGGGACGCCGACGTCGTCGCCGCGCTCGACCCGGAGGACTACTACGACTTCCAGGTCAACCGCCCGCGGGTCGTCCTCGAGGGCGGCAAGCGCCGCATCAGCTGGCGCACGACGCGGGTCCTCGTCGCGCGCGGCACCTCGATCGGCCGTGACGTCGTCCTCGTCCAGGGCGTCGAGCCCTCGTTCCGCTGGCGCGCCTTCGCCGTCGAGCTGATGGAGCTCGCCGAGGCGGTCGACGTCTCGATGGTCGTCACCCTCGGTGCGCTGATGGCCGACGTCGCGCACACCCGCCCGATCCCGGTCACCGCGACCTCGGACACCGAGGACACCCGGCACCGGCACGGCCTCGAGATGAGCGGCTACGAGGGGCCGACCGGCATCGTCGGGGTGGTCTCCGACGCCGCGACGCAGGTCGGCATCCCGTCCGTCTCGTGCTGGGCGGCGGTGCCGCACTACGCCGGCCACTCCCCCTCCCCGAAAGCGACGCTGGCGCTCGTCGGGCGCCTCGAGGAGCTCTTCGACGCCCCGATCGAGCACGGCGAGCTCGACGAGGACGCCCGCGCCTGGGAGCGCGGCATCAACGAGCTCGCGGAGTCCGACACCGAGGTCGCCGAGTACGTCGAGAGCCTCGAGGAGGCCCAGGACACCGCCGAGCTGCCCGAGGCGAGCGGCGACGCCATCGCCAAGGAGTTCGAGCGCTACCTGCGCCGCCGCGGGTCCGAGGACACCGGCCCCGCCTAGAGCCGGACGCCGAGGACCGCGTCGAGGGTGCGCGCGAGCAGACCGGGTGCGCCCGGGTCGTCACCCTCGCCGGCGAGGGTCCGGTCGCACCACGCGTCGACGGCCTCGAGGGCGCGCAGCGTCGACAGGTCGTCGGCGACCGCCGATCGCACCGCCGCGATGGTGTCGGAGGCGTCGACGCCACCGTTGGTCGAGAGCGCGGCGCGCCAGCGGTCGAGCCGCTGCTGCGCCTGCGCGAGAAGAGAGTCGGTGTACTCCCACTCGGTGCGGTAGTGCTGGGCCAGCAGCAGGAGCCGGATGGCCACCGGGTCGACGCCGTCGGCCCGCAGGCGGGAGACGAGGACGAGGTTGCCCTTGGACTTGCTCATCTTCTCGCCCCGGAAGCCGACCATCGCCTGGTGGACGTAGAGGCGGGCGAAGACCTCACCACCGGTCAGCGCGTTGGCCTGCACCGCGCTCATCTCGTGGTGCGGGAAGACGAGGTCGCTGCCGCCGCCCTTGAGGTCGAAGGGGTGGCCGAGGTGGGCGAGCGAGATCGCCGTGCACTCGATGTGCCACCCCGGCCGGCCGGCGCCGAGCACCTCGTCGTCCCACGTCGGCTCGCCCTCGCGCGCCCCGCGCCAGAGGAGGGGGTCGAGGGGGTCGCGCTTGCCGGCCCGGTCGGGGTCGCCGCCACGGTCGGCGAACACGGACATCATCTGCTCGCGCGACCAGTGGGAGACGTCGCCGAAGGTCGGGGCCTGGGCGAGGTCGAGGTACACGTCGTCGCCGGCGCCCTCGTCCGCCGGGACCGGGACCCGGTACGCCGCACCGGAGTCCACGAGACGGCGAACGCTCGCGACGATCTCGGGCATCGACTCGACGACCCCGAGGTACTCGTCCGGCGGGATGACGGCGAGGGCGGTCATGTCGTCGCGGAAGAGGTCGATCTCGGCGGTGGCGAGCTCGCGCCAGTCGCGGCCGTCGCGCTGGGCCCGCTCGAGGAGCGGGTCGTCCACGTCGGTGACGTTCTGGACGTACTCGACCCGACGGCCGGTGTCGAGGAGCGCGCGGACGACGAGGTCGAAGGTGACGTACGTCGCCGCGTGCCCGAGGTGCGTCGCGTCGTAGGGCGTGATGCCACAGACGTAGATGCGGGCGACGTCGCCGGCGTCGAGCGGCACGACCGCGTCGCGGCTGGTGTCGTGGAGCCGGAGGGGCTCACCGTGACCGGGGACGGCAGGGACGGACGGCGCGGGCCACGACTTCACCGGGCAAGCGTACGG
>JACXUW010000485.1 GCA_014763705.1 Micrococcales bacterium
CCGACCCGACCCCGGCGAGCAGCAGGCGCCGCCCCGGGCGCCGGGGGTCCTGGTCCGGCACCGCGCCATCATGCCACGGTGCACGAGCGCCCCGGCGGGCCCTAGAGTGGGTGGCCCGGCTCGTGCCGGCACGAGAACTGCACAGGGAGAGGAGCCCGGCGTCATGGCCACCGCGGACCGCGTCCGTCCCGTCCTCGAGGACGGCCTCGAGGGCACCGGTCTCGTCCTCGAGGACGTCACCGTGACCCCTGCGGGGAAGCGCCGGGTGGTCCGGGTCCTCCTCGACCGCGACCTCGGTGCCGTCGACCGCGTCGACGCCCCCACCGAGCCCCTCTCCCTCGACGAGGTGGCCGACGCCACCCGCGCCGTCGGCGACGCCCTCGACGCCGGCGACGTCATGGGCGAGCAGCCGTACACCCTCGAGGTCTCCTCACCGGGGGTGGGCCGCCCGCTGACCCTCCCGCGCCACTGGCAGCGCAACGTCGGCCGGCTCGTCACCGCGCGCACCGCCGACGGCGAGACGACCGGCCGGCTCGTCGCGGCCACGCGCACCACCGCGACCGTGCAGGTCACCGGCACCGCCAAGACCCCCGCCCGCACGGTCGAGCTGGCCTACGCCGACGTCGACCGCGCCACCGTGGAGGTCGAGTTCGCCCGCCACGACGACCCCAAGGAGAGCTGACCCGTGGACATCGACCTCGCCGCCCTGCGTGCGCTGGAGCGTGAGCGCGGCATCTCGCTCGACGTCATCGTGCCGGCGATCGAGCAGGCCCTCCTCCTCGCGTACCAGCGCACCGACGGCCACTACCGCAACGCCCGCGCCGAGCTCGACCGCAGCACCGGCCACGTCGTCATCTGGGCCCGCGAGGAGACCGAGGTGCCGGCACCCGAGGGTGAGGTCGACGAGGAGGGGAACCCCGCCAAGCCCCGCCGCGAGCTCGGGCCCGAGTTCGACGACACGCCGAGCGGCTTCGGCCGGGTCGCGGCCTCGACCGCGCGCCAGGTCATCGTCCAGCGGATGCGTGACATCGAGGACGACGCCATCCTCGGCGACTTCAAGGGCCGGGAGGGCGACATCGTCGCCGGCGTCGTGCAGCAGAGCCCGAACCCGCAGCACGTGCTCGTCGACTTCGGCACCGTCGAGGGCATCCTCCCGGCCGCCGAGCAGGTCCCGGGCGAGAGCTACCAGCACGGCCAGCGGCTGCGCACCTTCGTCGTGTCGGTCAAGCGCGGGCTGCGCGGCCCGCAGATCGGGCTGTCGCGCACCCATCCCAACCTCGTCCGCAAGCTCTTCGCCCTCGAGGTGCCCGAGATCGCCGACGGCAGCGTCGAGATCGCGGCCCTGGCCCGCGAGGCAGGGCACCGCACGAAGATCGCCGTGCACTCGACCGTGCAGGGGCTCAACGCCAAGGGCGCCTGCATCGGCCCCATGGGCAGCCGGGTGCGCGCGGTCATGGCCGAGCTCCAGGGCGAGAAGATCGACATCGTCGACTGGTCACCCGACGCGTCCGAGTTCATCGCGGCCGCGCTCTCGCCGGCCCGGGTCAGCGCGGTCGACATCGTCGACCCCGCCCTGCGCGCCGCGCGGGTCGTCGTCCCCGACTACCAGCTGTCGCTGGCCATCGGACGAGAGGGCCAGAACGCCCGGCTGGCGGCCAAGCTCACCGGCTGGCGGATCGACATCCGACCCGACACCGAGGCCGCCCCGAGCACGTCCTCCGAGACCGGCGACGCGCCCGGACCCGCGTAGGCGGTAGACTGGTGGGGACCGACCGGACTGGACTCCGGCCAGCGGGGCCCGTGCGCACGTGCATCGGGTGCCGTGGGACGGATAGCCGGTCGGCACTCCTGCGAGTGGTACTCGGGCAGGGGGAGAGCGGCCCCGCCGTCGTCCCCGACCCCGGGCGCCGTCGCCCGGGGCGCGGCGCCTGGCTGCACCCGAGCGTCTCGTGTCTCGACCTCGCCGAACGCCGCCGGGCGTTCGGGCGCGCGCTGCGATCCGCGGCCGCCCCGGACACCACCGCGGTGCGCGGATGGGTCGAGGACCTCACGCAGGGACGACCGTCAGAGAACGAAGACCGGAAGCGGGTTTAACGCGATGAGCACCCGATGAGTACTCAGCGATGAGCACCCCCCAGCTGTAACGACGGTCCGCGCCGCCCCGGCACGGACCTGGACAGGAGAGATGTGTCTAAAGTCCGTGTGAGCGCACTCGCGAAGGAGCGCGGGGAGACCAGCAAGGTCGTCCTCGAGCGCCTGAACGCGATGGGTGAGTACGTCAAGAGCGCCAGCTCGACGATCGAGGCGCCGGTCGTGCGGCGCTACAACGAGAAGTTCCCGGCCGAGAAGGCCGAGCCCAAGGCGCCGGCCCGCAAGGCCCCGGCGAAGAAGGCCGCGGCCCCGGCCGCCCCCGCGCTGCCGGGGC
>JACXUW010000486.1 GCA_014763705.1 Micrococcales bacterium
GTGTAGTACGGGTGCATCGCCCCGCCCATCGCACTGAAGAGGACGGCGGCGACGACGAGCCAGCCGCCGAACAGCCGGACCGCGGCCCGCCACGCCGGCGAGCCGGGCCCGGACCCCGCGACGGCGCCGGACCGGGCGGCGCGGTCGAGCAGGAGCAGCGCGGCGGCGACGAGCGCGGCCGGGAGGTACCACGCGCTCTGGTCGGCGAACGGCGGCAGGAGCAGGCGCCACGGCCCGGGGTGGCCGGAGATCGCACCGCCGCCGTCCCCGGAGAGCCGGGAGACCCCGTTCGACCCGAGCACGAGGTGGAGCAGGCTGCCCGAGGAGGAGTCGGCGTAGGGGCGGCGGTCGGGACCGAGCACCGCGAGGACGCCGACCCACCACGTCCCGGAGACGACGGCCGCGGTGGCGGTGACGAGGACCGCCCGGGTGCGCCGGCCGGCGGTCGGGCCCCAGAGCGCCCAGGCCACCGCCGGCACGACCACGAGCCCGGCGAGCCACTTGGTGAGGAACGCCGCCCCGAGCGCCGCGCCGAGGAGGACCAACCAGCGCCTTCGCGGGTCCGCGGCCGCGCGGACGACCGCGTACGCGACGACGACCGAGGCGAGGAGGAGCATCGTGTCGGGGTCGTCGAACCGGGCCAGCGCGAAGGTGACCGGACCGGCCGCGAGCAGGAGGGCGGCGACGACGGCCGCCCTCCCCCGGCCGGCCCACCAGACCGTCGCCCCGAGCACGACCACGGCGGCCACCGTCTCGAGCAGCTGCGGCAGCAGGACGGCGAGCGGGTGCGCGCCGAGGAGGCGCACGGCGAGCATCATCGGCCACAGCCCGAGCGGGGGCTTGTCCGTGCTGACGACCGACGAGGGCTCGAGGCTGGCGAAGAAGCCGGCGGCCGGGTGGGCTGCCCCGGTGACCGCGATCCCGGCGTAGTAGAGGTTCCCCCAGCCGTTCGCCGTCAGCCGCCAGCCGGCGACGAACCCTCCGACGAGGGCGACCCCGGCGACCCCGAGGGCCGCCCGCCGGGCGCTGCGCTCCATCCCGTGGACTCCTTCCGCACGTCGGTGCCCGCGACCGCGAGCAGGGGCAGCAGCGGCAGGAGCACGAAGTCCGGGACCACGAGCCCGGAGTCGTTGACCGCGAAGCCGACCACGCCGAGAACGAGCGCAGCCCGCAGCAGGGTTCCCCCGGGGGCATGCGGTCTCCACCCGGTCCGGTGGGCGACCACGAGGACGAGGACGGCCCCCGCGGCGATGGCCAGCAGCGGCGGGGAGCCGAGGTTGCTGAGGTTCTGGGCGAGCTTGCGTCCCACCACCTCGTCGGCGCCGCCGTCGAGGACGGTCTGGACGAACTCGCCGAGGTGGGTGCGCGACTGCTCCGGGCGCAGCCAGTCGAGGACGGCCAGGGCGCCCGTCAGCAGGACGACGCCGGCCCCGGCGAGGAGCACGCGCCCCACGGTGAGCCGGACACCGGCCGCCGCGGCGAGGACGAGTAGCCCGCCGAGGACGAGCCCGGGCGGGCCGCCGAAGTCCGCGCCGAGCGACGGGTGGCCCTCGAGCCCGACCGCGACGACGAGGACGAGCGCGCCGAGACCGACCGCCCGCCAGCGACCCGGCCGCGGAGCGCGGGCGACGAGGGTGACGGCGGTGAGGACGGCCAGCCCGTAGAGGGCGTAGCTCGTGTTGCCGAAGCCGTAGAAGCGACCCCCGACCGTCGGGTTCTGCCCGAAGACCGAGGCCAGCTGGAGGCGGGATCCGGTGAGGACGTCGCCGCCGAGGACGAGCAGGGTGACGCCCGCGAGCACCCCCGCGGCGCCCAGCGGCCACCGACGCCCGGCGGCGAACGAGAGCGCGGTGAGCGCCGCGGCGACGAGCACGAGGACGGCGACGAACGTCGCTGCCGGCGGCCCGAACGACCACCACGGGACGAGGTTGGCGACGAAGGTCGAGACCGGCACGACGGCGAGGGCCACGCCGGCGACGCCGAGCCACGGAGGCGGACCGCCGGCCTCCCGCCGGCGCCACCCGAGCGCCGCGACGAGGACGCACCAGGCGACGAACAGCGTCGCCAGCCACCCGGTGACCTGCGGGCTCACCGCGCGCATCGTCGCCGCCCGGTCCTCGAACCCGACCCGGTCGGCCACGCGTTCGGCGGCCGAGGCGCTCGAGACGTCGACGGTGACCGGACGCCCGGCGAGCTCGGTCGTGTCCGCCCCGAAGTGCTGGAGCAGGGTGGCGGTGAGGTCCTGCAGCTGGACCAGCCCGGGCTGCCGCGTCGACGGCGAGGTGAGGGTGCCGCGGGCGACGTCCGGTCCCGTGAGGAGGACGGCCCGGGGGCGGATGGTCGAGTCGCCGTCGGCGAGGCCGGCGACGAGGAGCGTCCGCGGCGACCCGGCGGACGCCACCCGCGCGACGAGCTGGTCGAGGG
>JACXUW010000052.1 GCA_014763705.1 Micrococcales bacterium
CGGGCGGTCCGGCGGTCGTGGCCCCGGTCGACGAACCACTGCACCAGACGCTGCCGACCGCCGGACACGCCCAGGAGGCGCCGTTAGGTGGGGTCGTCCCACCGGTCCGTCATCTCGAGCTCGGCGAACGCGAGGTTGAAGGCGATCCGGTGTCCGTGACGCTCGCTGTCCACGAGGGTCTCGTCGACGTCGAAGACCACGGCCTGCAGGTCCACGGCTCACGCGTTCCGGTAGTAGTCGACGGCGCTGTAGGTGGAGAGGCGCTCCAGGTGGTGGCGGGAACGTACCACCCGGGAGGTCCCGGACCGGGCGCGCAGGACGAGGGAGGAGGTGTGGGCCTCCCCGTGGTCGAAGCGCACGCCGGGGAGGAGCTCGCCGTCAGTGACGCCCGTGGCACAGAACCACGGCTCGTCGCCGACTTCACCGCCGAGACCGACCAGGGCGGGACGGGCAAGACGACCGTCGGGCTGCGGATGGCCGAGATGCTCCACGACCTGGGGTACATCCGTAAGGCAAAGGTCCACACGGTGACCCGCGACGACCTCGTCGGACAGTTCATCGGCCACACCGCGCCCCGCACCAAGGAGGCGATCGCGAAAGCGGCCGGCGGTGTGCTCTTCATCGACGAGGCCTACTACCTCGTCCGCCCGGAGAACGAGCGCGACTACGGGCAGGAGGTCATCGAGATCCTGCTCCAGGAGATGGAGAGCGGGCGCGACTCCCTCGTCGTGATCTTCGCCGGGTACGAGGACCGGAAAGCGACCTTCTTCGCCGCCAACCCGGGGCTCTCCCGCGTCCCGCACCACATCTCCTTCGAGGAGTACACCGCCGAAGAGCTCGAGCACATCGCCGAGCTGATGCTCGAGCGGGAGCGGTTCCGCTTCGACGACGCCGCTCGCACCGCCTTCAGCGAGTACGTGACCCGGAGGATGACCCAGCCGCGCTTCTCCAACGCGCGCAGCATCCGCAACGCCATCGAGCGCAGTCGCCTGCGCCAGGCCAAGCGGCTCGTGGAGGAGCAACGACCCCTCAGCAAGTCCGACCTGATGACGATCACCGAGAGTGACGTGCGAGGCAGCAGCGTGTTCGGCGCCACGACGTGACCTCGGTGCCATGTCGGATACCCTCACGGGCATCGTGACCTCTCGACCCCAGGAGCCCGCGTGACCACTGCGTCGACGCGTGCTGGCCGCTGGGAGGCCGTCCTGCCGATGCTCAGGTGGTGGCCCGACGTCACCGCCAAGACGCTTCGTGCGGACGTCGTGGCCGCGCTCACCGGTGCCCTGATCGTCCTGCCCCAGGCCGTCGCCTTCGCGACCATCGCGGGGCTGCCGCCACAGTACGGCTTGTACGCGGCCATGGTGCCCGCCGTCGTCGCCGCGCTGTTCGGCTCCAGCTGGCACCTGGTCTCCGGGCCCACGACCGCCATCTCCATCGTCGTCTACGCCTCTGTGAGCCCGTTGGCTCCGCCCGGCTCCGCACAGTTCATCGGCCTGGTGCTGACCCTGACGTTGCTCACCGGGGCCATCCAGCTGGTCATGGGGGTCGCCCGGCTCGGGGCACTGGTCGACTTCATCTCGCACACCGTGATCCTGGGATTCACGGCCGGGGCGGCCCTGCTCATCGTGGCCAGCCAGGTGAAGAACTTCTTCGGACTGGACATCCCGCGCGAGGCGAAGTTCCACGAGGTGGTCCTGCACCTCGGCGGCAACGTCCTGGCCATCGAGCCCTGGGTCCTGACCACCAGCCTCGTGACGCTGCTCGCGGCCCTCACGGCCAAGCGGTGGGCCCCGAAGCTGCCGTACATGATCGTCGCGATGGTCATCGGGAGCGTCGCGGCCGTGCTGATCTCCCGCCGGCTGCCCCCGGAGGAGTCCGGGATCCGGACGGAAGGAGCACTTCCGGCCTCGCTGCCGCCGTTCTCCGTCCCGGACCTGTCACCGGGCGCGCTGGAGGCCACGTTCTTCCCGGCGGCGATCGTGGCGGTGTTGGCCCTCACCGAGGCCGTCGCGATCTCCCGCTCGGTGGCCTTGAAGTCCGGCCAGCGGATCGACAGCAACCAGGAGTTCATCGGCCAGGGACTCTCGAACATCGCGGGCAGCTTCTTCTCCTCCTACACCGCCAGCGGATCGTTCAACCGCACGGGGGTCAACTACGCGGCCGGTGCCAGGACCCCGCTCGCGGCCGTGTTCTCGGCCGTCTTCCTCCTGCTGATCCTCTTCCTGGTGGCGCCCCTGGTGGCCTACCTGCCGGTCGCCTCGATGGCGGCGGTGCTGTTCGTCGTCGCGTGGGGGCTGGTCGACGTCCATCACATCAAGCCGGTCCTCGTGCGCCACCCGAGGGAGCGGATCATCTTCCTGGTCACGTTCGTCGGCACGTTGATCGACCTCGAGAAGGGCATCTTCGTCGGCATCCTGGTCTCGCTGCTCCTCTACCTCTGGCGCACCTCGCGCCCTTCGGTCCGCGAGCTGGTTCCCGCTGCCGACCCGAGCGAGGTCCGCCGGAAGTTCGTTCCCGCCGACAGTGACTCCCCGACCTGCCCCCAGATGACCATCCTCCGGGTCGAGGGGTCGTTGTTCTTCGGGGCGGTGGAGACGGTGACCGACGCCTTCCGTGCAGCCGACGAGGGCGGCCGGCGCAAGCGCCACCTCATGGTGTCCGCCAAGCCGATCGGCTTCAGCGACCGGGCGGGCTGCGAGATGCTCGGCCGCGAGGCGGAACGACGCCGCACTGCCGACGGCGGGCTCTACCTCGTGGGTGTCCAGCCCGACCTGGCGATGATGCTGCGGCGCAGCGAGCAGGACGAGGTGATCGGTGCCGAGAACGTGTTCGCCCGCAAGGGGGACGCCCTCGCAGCCATCTACCCCCGGCTGGACGTCGACACGTGCCGGGAGTGTCGAGTCAGGCTGTTCCGCGAGTGCTGGCTGGGCCTGCCGGACGGGACGCCCCGCCCGGAGGAGGGGAGGGTCTCGCAGCCGAGGCAGGAGCCGGGGGAGGCCCCGCAGCCCGCAGCCGCAGCCGTGGGGGACGCGCTCGCGCTCGGAGCGGTCGATGTATCCGATCCGGTGCCTCGTGCGTCCAAGACAACGGATGGGTCGAGCCCGTCCGGTCCGACCCCCGACCAAGGAGCATCCTCATGACCAAGAACGTCGGCACCGCCGATCGCGCCGTCCGCCTGATCCTGGCCGTCCTCGCGGTGGTGGGCGCGTACCTCACCGGGATGGCGAGCGTGCTCGGCGTCGTCCTGCTCGTCGTCGCGGCGGTCCTCGCCGTCACAGCCTTCGTGCGCTTCTGTCCCCTGTACCGAGTCGTCGGTACCAGCACCTGCCCGCGCTGAGGCTCGTGGAGGGAACCGGCACCAGCAGGACGACCGTCCGCGGCATCACGTCCGAGGACGTGGTCGGCGCCCTGCCCGGACTGCTGCGCTACGCCGAGCTGCTGACCCGCGACCCCCACGACGCCCAGGACCTGGTGCAGGACACCGTGGAACGGGCCCTGGCCCACGGGGCCGGGTTCCGTGGCGACAGCTCGGCCACGACCTGGCTGCACCGCACGATGTACCACCGCCACGTGGACCTCGCACGACGGCGGACCCCGGTCCCGACCGAGGACGACACCTTGGTCGACGTGGTCGAGGCCGCCTGGCAGGACAGCCGGTACACCGTCGATGCCGACGTCGTCGTGTCCCGGGCCGAGACCCGAGACCGGCTCCGCGAGGCCCTGATCCATCTTCCTGACATCCTCCGATCGGCGGTCCTGCTGCACGACCTCGTCGGCCTGTCGACGGCGGAGATCGCCGAGGTCCACGGGATCGGCGTGCCGGCCGCGAAGCAGCGGCTGCGGCGCGGTCGCGCCATGGTGGTGAGCCTGCTCGCGGACCAAGGAGCACCCGCTCCCGACCCGGAGGTACCGATGCGTTGCGCCGATGCCCGAGCCCTCGTCGGCGACTACCTCGACGACGAGCTGACGGCTCGACGGCGACTGTTGCTGGAGCGACACTTGGCACGGTGTCCGACGTGCCCGGGGCTCTTCGCGGGCATCGTCGGGGTCATCGCGGCTGTCGGCGGGCTGCGGGACCCCGAGTCGGTCGTTCCGGTCGACCTCGCACGAAGGCTCCGGGGCGAACCGGGGCAGCCCGGATCCTCGTGATGTCGTCTTCCGCGGCGGAGCGGGCACTCGGCGACCGACTTGCTACCGTCGGCTGATGACCTCGCACCCGGGGCCCGACGGTCCGACGGTCCGAGCGCGCTCCGATCACTGGGAGGACGTGCACCGTGGCGTTGCGGTCGACGGCGTCTCGTGGTGGCAGGAGGTGCCCACGCTGTCCCTCGGTCTTGTCCAGGGCTCGGGCACGTCCTGCGACGCGGCGATCATCGACGTGGGGGGCGGCTGGTCCACCCTCGTCGACCACCTCGTGACGCGGGGCTACCAGGACCTCACTGTCGTCGACCTCAGCCCGACGGCCGTGCGGACGGTGAGGGACCGTCTGGGACCATGCGGTGGCCGGGTGAGGCTGGAGGTCGGGGACGTGTTGTCCGTCGACCTCGGTCGGCGCTTCGGGCTCTGGCACGACCGCGCGGTCTTCCACTTCCTCCTCACCGAGAGCGAGCGGGACGACTACCGGGCCGCGGTACGGCGCCACCTCGCTGACCGCGGCCACCTCGTCGTCGCCACCTTCGGACCGCACGGTCCCGGGACGTGCAGCGGGCTCCCCGTCGCTCGGTACACGCCACAGGAGCTGGCTGCCGAGTTCCCCGGCTTCGACCTGGTGACCAGCCAGAGCGAGGAGCACGTCACGCCGTGGGGCACCGGCCAGGAGTTCAGCGCGGTGCTGTTGCGCCGGCGACCGGACTGACCGGGCCCGGCCCGTTCCCGCCCGATCAGGCGTCACGACCCGCACCGAGCGACCCGGAGTCCTGACGCTCGCGTACCGTCCGCAGGACCTCGCCGACTCCGCCGTCGCCGACGAGGACCGGCCGGCCACCGGCTCCGGCGAGGAGGCTGGCCGCGATCGCGGACCGGTGGCCGCTGGAGCAGATGAGCCATACCGGCCGGTCCGTGGGGACCTCTCCGATGCGCCTCGGCCAGTCGGCGACGAACAGGGTGGTGCTGCCCGGGAGGGTTCCCCAGCCCCACTCGAGGGGCTGGCGTACGTCCACGACGGACGGGGCCTCGCCCGCGACCACGGCCTGGGCGAGCTCCTCGACCCCGGCGACCCGGTAGGAACCCACATCGTTCCCGGCATCCACCCAGGACGTCATCCCGCCCTCGAGCAGCCCCACTGGGGTCGACCAGCCGATCCGCATCAGCTGGGTCGAGGCGTCCAGGGCAGCGTCGTCGTCGGGCAGGACGAGGAGGACGGGCGTCCCGAACTCGAGCATCCAGCCGACATAGCTGCCGAAGCTGGAGTTCAGCTCGATGTTGACCGAGCCGGGGACGTGGACACTCGCGAACGCGTCGCGGTCCCGGCCGTCGACCACGACCACCCCCCGGTCGCGTGCGTCGCGGAAGGCGTCGTGGTCGAGGCGGGGGATCTCGGGGGCAGCGCCCAGAACCGGCACTCCCGAGCGGTTCAACGGCGCCATCCGGGCGTAGTAGGCCGGGTAGGCCATGAGCTCGCCGGTCATCTCCTCCTCGAAGTCGGCCGGTGACGCCGCGAGGAGCAGGTCGTTGCCCTTCAGCTCGGCGCCCAGGGTGCTCGTCCGTGACGTCGACGGCATCGCAGAGACGCAGAAGCTGCCGGCGCCGTGGGTCGGGAGGAGCTGGGCGGAGGCGGGGAGGGCCCGCAGCCGCTGGACGCTCTCGTATTGGTGCTTCGTGAGCTCGGCGGTGTGGTCGGGGCCGAGGAGGTCGGTGCGTCCGGCGGAGCCAACGAGGAGGGAGCCTCCGCTGAACACCGCCACCGGCTCCGACGACTCGCCCTCGTAGACGAGCCAGGCGAGGTGTTCGTAGGTGTGCCCCGGTGTGTGGAGGGCGACCAGACGTAGATCTCCGATCCGCACCTCCTCGCCGTCCTCGGCGCCGCGGTGGTCGAACTCGTAGCCCCCGTCCGCAGGGAGGACCAGCTCGGCACCGTGTGCTGCGCGCAGCTCGTGCGCGCCGCTGACGTAGTCGTTGTGGACGTGGGTCTCCAGGACCGCGCGCACTCGCGAGCGCCTGGCCTCGGCCGCCTCGAGGAACCTGCCAGCGTCCCGCTGGGGGTCGACGACCACTGACTCGTCACCCGAGGTGAGCAGAAAGCTGTTGTCTCCCAGCCCCGCCGTGACGAAGATCTCGATGTCCATGGTGCTGCTCCTTCGCGTGGTCGCGTCTCGGCGACGGGACGTCACACCAGGCGACGATGGACCCGCCGCCAGTGGTGGGTCCGTCCGGACCGCTCGGAAAATGTTCGAGCGATCAATTGAATGAGTGAACCACATCACATAGGGTCCTGGACATGGTCAGAGTGCCGACGGAGGCCCTCGAGGACGTCGCTCGACGCTTCGCGTTGCTCGGCGACCCGACGCGGCTGCGAATCCTTCGCGAGCTGCACGAGCGGGGGGAGTCCTCGGTCAGCGCTCTCGCCGAGGCCTCAGGGGTGTCGGTGGCGAACACCTCTCAGCACCTGGGGCGTCTCGCGCTCGGGGGCATCGTCGGACGCCGCCGGATCGGGCGGTCCGTCGCCTACCGCATCACCGAACCCGCGATCGAGCAGCTCTGCTCGATCGTCTGCGACAGCCTTGCCGTCGACCACGCGGTGCTGTCGCCCCGACGGTCCGACCCCGACGCGAGCTGATGGAGTCCGCATGACATCCGTGAACCTGCCCACGCCGACGATCCGGTCCCGCGGGGACGGCCCGGCGCCCCGCATGGTCAAGGTCATCGACCAGACGAAGTGCATCGGCTGCCACGCGTGTACGACGGCGTGCAAGTCCGAGAACGACGTGCCCGTGGGAGTGACGAGGACGTACGTCAAGAGCGTCGACGTCGGCACCTTCCCCCAGGCCCGCCGGGCCTTCCAGGTGGCCCGGTGCAACCAGTGCGTCGACGCCCCGTGCGTCACGGCCTGTCCGACCTCAGCGATGCACATCCGGCCCGACGGCATCGTGGACTTCGACAAGGACTCCTGTATCGGCTGCAAGGCCTGCATCGCCGCATGCCCGTACGACGCGATCTTCATCAACCCCGACGACCACTGCGCCGAGAAGTGCAACTTCTGCGCGCACCGTCTCGACGTCGGCCTCGAGCCGGCCTGCGTCACCGTCTGCCCGACCGGCGCCATCCTGGTCGGTGACGCCAACGACCCCGACAGCGCCGTGGCGCAGATCATCAACCGCCAGCCGGTTCAGGTCCGCCGGCCCGAGAAGGGCACCCGACCCAAGCTCTTCTACCGAGGCGCGACGCAGGCGACGCTCGACCCCCTCGCGGCCAGTGCGCCCGAGGGAGACAGCTACGCGTGGGCCGAGAAGCCGCGCGGGGCGCACCTCGTCGACCCCGGCCACCCCGAGGGCAGCAACTCCAGCGCCGCTGCCATCCTCAACTACGACGTCGCACACACTGCCCCCTGGGACTGGCGGGTCAGCCTCTACACCTGGACGAAGGGCATCGGCGCCGGCGCCTACCTGGTGGGGGTCCTGCTGCTGCTCACCGGTCACCTCGGTTCCGGGGACGTTCTCTGGACCTGGATCGCTCCGGTGGTCTCGGCAGTGTTCCTGGCGATCACGGCCGTGGTGCTCATCTGGGACCTCGAACACCCCGAGCGATTCATCTACATCCTCACCCGCCCGCAGTGGCGGTCCTGGCTGGTCCGCGGGGGCGTCATCCTGGGCGGGTACGCCGCCGTCCTCGGGGTGCACGTCGCGTCGACTCTCTTCGGCTGGAGCTCACTCCCATCGGTCGCCGCGTTCGTCGGGGTGCCCCTGGCGGTCGGGACCGCGATCTACACGGCCTACCTGTTCGCGCAGGCCAAGGCGCGCGACCTGTGGCAGAGCCCTCTGCTCGCTCCCCACCTCGCCGTCCAGGCGGTGCTCGCCGGGTCGGCCGCCCTGGTGCCCTTCGCCGGGCTGTGGTCATCCGACACCGTGCAGGCGCTGGCCTGGACGGTGTCGGGCTCTGCGGCCGTCCATCTGCTGATGGTCGCCGGTGAGACCACGATCCCACACCCGACCGAACACGCACGGCTGGCGTCCCACACCATGACGCACGGCCGGTACTCACGGTTCTTCTGGAGCGGAGTCGCGCTCGTCGCGCTCGGGCTGCTGGCTCCGATCGCCGCGCCGGCCACGGCGTGGCTCGCCCTTCCGGCCCTGGTCGGTCTGCTCGCCCACGAGCACGCCTACGTCCAGGCCGGCCAGTCCGTCCCGCTCGCCTGAGGAGCCGACACCCATGACGACGACCGACCCCACGCCCCTCCAGCGGCTCGGTGAGCGGGTGAGTGCCGCCCGCGAGGACGTCATCAGCCGTGGCGAGACCTTTTACCCCGGCCCGAGCCGGGTGCACCTCGCGGCCTTCCCGCCCAAGGAACGATGGGACGACTGGGTGGAGCTGGACTCCCGCTCGTGGCCCCGCCGGGTCGAGAAGCGCTCGATGCTCGTGCCCACGACGTGCTTCAACTGCGAGTCGGCCTGTGGCCTGCTCGCGTACGTCGACCGGGAGACCCTCCAGGTCCGCAAGTTCGAGGGAAACCCCGAACACCCGGGGTCCAGGGGGCGGAACTGTGCCAAGGGCCCAGCCACCATCAACCAGGTCACGGACCCGGACCGCATCCTGCACCCCATGCGCCGGGTGGGGGAGCGCGGCGAGGGCCGGTGGGAGCAGGTGGACTGGGACACGGTGCTGGACGACATCGCCGCCCGGGTCCGTGCCGCGATCGTCGAGGACCACCCCAACTCGGTGATGTACCACGTCGGCCGACCGGGGGAGGACGGCTTCACCGAACGCGTGCTGGCCTCGTGGGGCGTGGACGGCCACAACTCGCACACCAACGTGTGCTCCAGCGGCGCCCGGGCGGGCTACCACTACTGGAGCGGCATCGACCGGCCCAGTCCGGACCACGCCAACGCCAAGGTCATCTTCCTGATCTCCAGCCACCTCGAGACCGGCCACTACTTCAACCCCCACGCGCAGCGGATCATGGAGGCCAAGGCCAACGGCGCGAAGGTCATCGTCGTCGACACCCGGCTGTCGAACACCGCCACCCACGCCGACTACTGGATCTCTCCGCACCCGGGGTCGGAGGCAGCGATCAACCTCGCGATCGCCCACGGTCTCATCGCCTCCGAGCGTTACGACCGCGAGTTCGTCCGTCGGTGGTGGAACTGGAAGGAGTACCTGCGGGCCGTCCACCCGGACCGCGCCGAGACGTTCGAGGTCTTCGAGGACGTCCTGTCGACCCTGTACGCCGAGTACACCCCGGAGTACGCGGCGGCGGAGTCCGGCGTCGACGCCGCAGTCATCCGCGAGCTCATCGACGTCGTGGCAAGCGCCGGGACGGCGTTGTCGACGCACAACTGGCGGTCGGCGGCCGCGGGCAACCTGGGCGGCTGGCAGGTCTCGCGCTCCCTCTTCCTGGTGAGTGCCCTGCTCGGAGCGGTCGCATCACCCGGGGGTACCCACCTGAACGCATGGAACAAGTTCGTCCCCAAACCGATGCACGTCCCGGGCCACCCGCACCAGTGGAACGACCTGACCTGGCCGCTGGAGTACCCGCTGGCCATGAACGAGCTCTCCTTCCTGCTGCCGCACATGCTGCAGGAGGGCCGAGGCACCCTGGACGTCTACTTCACGAGGGTGTACAACCCGGTCTGGACCAACCCGGACGGGATGGTGTGGTCCGAGGTCCTGCGGGACGCCTCGCTCATCGGTCTCCACGTCGCGATGACGCCGACGTGGAACGAGACGGCCTACCTCGCCGACTACGTCCTGCCGATGGGGCTCGCGTCCGAGCGCCACGACCTGCACTCCTACGAGCAGTACGACGGTCAGTGGATCGGGTTCCGCCAGCCCGTGCTGCGGGCGGCGCGGGAGCGGATGGGCGAGACGATCACCGACACCCGGCAGAGCAACCCCGGGGAGGTGTGGGAGGAGAACGAGTTCTGGATAGAGCTGTCCTGGCGGATCGACCCCGATGGCAGCCTCGGGATCAAGAAGTACTACGAGTCCCCGAAGAACCCGGACGAACGCATGTCCGTCGACGAGTACTACGGGTGGATCTTCGAGAACTCCGTGCCCGGCCTGCCCGAGAAGGCTGCCGAGGAGGGCCTGACCCCGTTGCAGTTCATGCGTCGCTACGGGGCGTTCGAGGTGAGCAACCACGTGGGGCAGGTGTTCGAGCACCCGGTGGATCCCTCGCAGCTGACCGGCCAGGTCACCACCGACCTGGGGCGGGTCTACTCGACGGCCCCCAAGCCGGCGGCCACCAACCTGGCCCCCACCGGAGCACCGGTGCCGGATGCCGAGGGCCGTAACCCCGTGGGTGTGGACGTCGACGGCGAGGTCAAGCGGGGCTTCCCGACCCCGAGCGGTCTGCTCGAGTTCTACTCCGCCACCGTCGCGGACTGGGGGTGGCCGGAGTACGCCGTCCCGACGTACATCCACAGCCACGTCCACCGGGAGAACCTCGCCGAGGACCAGAAGGTCCTCATCTCGACGTTCCGGTTGCCGACCCAGATCCACACACGCAGTGCCAACGCCAAGTGGCTCAACGAGCTGGCCCAGACCAACCCGCTGTGGCTCCACCCCACGGACGCCGCACCCCTGGGCGTGCGAACGGGGCAGCTGGTCCGGGTCTCGACCGACATCGGCCACTTCGTCGTCAAGGCCTGGGTCACCGAGGGCATCCGCCCCGGAGTCGTCGCCTGCAGCCACCACATGGGGCGCTGGGTGCCGAAGGAGCAGCCCGAACGCAACGGGGGACAGACTGCGGCCACGGTCGACCTGAACCGCACCGGATCCACGTGGTCGATGAAGCGCATCAAGGGTGTGGGGCCCTACGACTCCTCTGACCCCGACACCGCGCGGATCTGGTGGACCGATGTGGGGGTGCACCAGAACATGACGTTCCCGGTGCACCCGGACCCCATCTCCGGCATGCACTGCTGGCACCAGGCCGTTCGGGTCACGAAGGCCGAGCCGGGCGACTCCTACGGGGACATCAGTGTCGACACCGAGAAGTCCCGTGCGCTGTACCGCGAATGGCTCGCCAAGACCCGTGACGCGCGCAGCGTGTCTCCCGACGGCACCCGTCGCCCCTACTGGTTGATGCGGCCGCTGAAGCCGGGCCCCGACGTCTTCCGCCTCCCGGACGAGGCCAGCTCGTGAGCGTGGATCCGGGTGCGACGCGAGGTGCCACCGAGGTCTTCCGGGTTCTCGGGGTCCTCTGCGAGTCCCCGCACGCGTCGCACGGTGCGCTCGCGGCGGCGCTGGACCTGGGGAGCCCACCTCCCGCTGCTGAGCACACCCACGTCTTCACGCTCGGGACGGTGCCTTACGCCTCCGTCTACCTGGGGGCGGAGGGGATGCTGGGTGGGGAAGCGACCGACCGGGTGGCGGGCTTCTGGCGTGCCCTGGGCTACGTTCCGCCGGCCGAGCCCGATCACCTGGCCGCTCTCCTCGGGCTTCTGGCTGCACTGGCCGAGGCCGAAGCCACCGAGCCGGACCCGGCGCGCGCGGTGCTCCTGGGGCGCGCGCGGGGCGTGCTCGTGTGGGAGCACCTGCTCACCTGGGTCCCGGCCTTCGCCCGGGGGGTTGCCGCCAGCGGGTCCACCTTCTACACCAACTGGGCCGCGCTGCTCGTCGAGGCCCTGTTGGAGGAGTCGACCACGACGGAGGCGCCGGACGCCCTGCCGACCGCGTTGGCCACTGCGCCCGGTCTGCCGGCTGAGGTGGAGTCGGTCCGAGCACTGGCCACGGCCCTGGTGACCCCGGTCCGCAGCGGCATGGTCCTGACCCGCGCGGAGCTGGCGCGCGGCGCCCGGGAACTCGGTCTCGGGATGCGCGTGGGGGAGCGGGCTTTCATCCTCTCGTCGATGATCGAGCAGGACGCCGTCGGCACCCTGGAGTGGGTTGCCGCACGGGCCGAGGAGTGGTCGGCCCACCATGCGCGCGACGTCGAGGCACTCGGCCCGCTCGCGACGTTCTGGTCCGACCGGGCCACAACGACAGCCACGACCTGCCTGTCCCGGCGGGACACGACCCAGGAGGTCCTCACCGATGTCCGCTGAAGCCGTCACGACCCCCCACGCCGACCTCACCGAGGACGATGTCCGACGCATCGTGAAGGAGGAGGTGGCGTCCGCGCTGCGCAAGGACCCGGGCATGCGGACCGGGGCCATCGTGGCGTCCAAGGGAACCCTGGACTGGGCCTACCCCCCGCTCATCCTGGCCAATGCCGCGGCGGCGGTGGGCATGGAGGTGTCGGTGTTCTTCACCTTCTACGGGCTGAACATCGTCCACAAGGACTTCGACAAGAAGCTCAAGGTCGATCCGGTCGGTAACCCGGCGATGCCCATGCCGGTGGCGATGCCGGACCTGGTCACCGCGATGCCCGGGATGGTCTCGCTCGCCTCCCGGATGATGAAGAAGCGCTTCTCCGACCACAAGGTGTCCTCCATCGGGGACCTCATCGACACCGCGAAGGAGATGGAGGTCCGCCTGATCGCCTGCCAGATGACCGTCGACGTGTTCGGCTACGACCAGGGCGACTTCCTCGACGGTGTGGAGTTCGGCGGCGCCGCCGCCTTCATGGCGCACGCCCGCAAGTCCAACATGACCCTGTTCGTCTGAGTCGAAGGAGACCCCCATGTCCGAGATCACCGAGGATGCGCTGGTGGACGCCCGCGAGCTCATGTGCCCGATGCCCGTCATGGCTGCCACGAAGGCCGCCCGGCGCTTGGAGCCAGGCCAGATCCTCAAGATCATGGCGACCGACAAGGGTGCCCTGAGCGACATCCCGGCGTGGGCCGAGTCCAACGGCCACGAGCTGGTCGAGCAGTCGACCGAAGGGACCGACTTCGTGTTCGTCGTCCGGACCGGGGAACCGGACTAACCTCACCCTCCGACGAGGTTGCCGACACTGCGCCACGCGGTGTACCCGGCGACGAGGAGCAGAAGGACCGCGAAACCGATCTTCAGCCGGCGGGCCGGAAGCCGGTCGGCCACCTGCTTGCCGGCCACCGTCGCGACCATCGCTGCTGCGGTGAACGGAAGGATCACCGACCAGTCGACGTGGATGCTCCCGAGTCGAGCCACCAACGAGGTGGCGGAGTTGGCCGCCACGATCAACAGGGAGGTGCCCACCGCGCTCTGCATCGGAAGGCCGAGGACGAGGACGAGGGCGGGCACGATGATGAAACCTCCACCCACCCCGAAGAAC
>JACXUW010000487.1 GCA_014763705.1 Micrococcales bacterium
TCCTCGACGGCCGCCCCACCGTCGGGCTCTCCGACGACGAGCTCGAGATGTTCGGTGCCGACGGCGGCATCCGCAAGGTCAGCGTCCGCGACCTGCCCCACGTCGTCGCGACCGGCGTCCACGGCGCGACGACCGTCGCCAGCACGATGCGGATCGCGGCGCTCGCGGGCATCCGGGTGTTCGTCACGGGGGGGCTCGGCGGCGTGCACCAGGGCGCGGAGCACTCGATGGACGTCTCCGCCGACCTCACCGAGCTCTCCCGGACGGAGGTGGCCGTCATCTCGGCCGGCGTCAAGTCGATCCTCGACATCGGGCGCACGCTCGAGGTGCTCGAGACCCTCGGCGTGCCGGTCGTCGGCTACGGCACCGACGAGTTCCCGTCGTTCTTCTCGCGCTCCAGCGGGTTGTCCGTCCCCATGCGCGTCGACACCCCCGAGGAGGCGGCGGCGCTGATGCGTGCCTCGTTCGGGCTCGGCCTCGGCAGCGGCATCTCGATCGCCAACCCGGTCCCGGCCGAGCACGAGATGCCCCGGGCCGACATCGACGAGGTCATCGCGCGGGCCCTCGCCGAGTGCTCCGCGCAGGGCGTCACCGGGAAGGACATCACCCCCTTCCTCCTCGGCCGGCTCGTCGAGCTCTCCGACGGCCGCTCGCTCGAGACCAACCTCGCGCTGGTCCGGCACAACGCGCGGGTCGGTACGGCCATCGCCGTCGCGTACGCCGCCGGCTGACCGCCGGGGGGCGCTCCCACGCAGTCGTCGGCGGCGGACCCTGTCTGACCTGCGCCGGTGCTGGCTATCGTGTGCGCTCGTGAGGGTCCGGGTGCTGGGGAGCACGGTCGTCGAGGGTGCCGACGGGCCGGTACCCCTGCCGGCGCGCAAACCGCGCAGCATCCTCGCCGCGCTCGCCCTGGCACCGGGCACCACGATGAGCGCGGACCGGCTCGTCGACCTCGTGTGGGGCGACGACGCCCCCGCCGGCGCCCACGGCACGCTGCACGCCTACATCTCCGGCCTGCGCCGGGTGCTGGAGCCCGACCTGGCGCCTCGCGCCCGCCCCACCGTCCTCGTGACCACGGACGCGGGGTACCGGCTGGAGGTCGCCCCGGACGACGTCGACGCCGTGGTCTTCGCCCGCGAGGTCCGGGCGCGGCACTCGGCCCTCGCCCCGCTGTGGTCACAGCTCAGCACCGGCCCGCAGCCGGGGTGGCCGTCGCGCGAGGAGGTGGCCGCCCACGTCGAGGCGCTCGAGGAGGCGCTGCGCACGTGGACCGGCCCGGCCTACGTCGACCTCGGCGACCACCCCGACGTCCTCGCCGACCGGGCCGCGCTCGACGAGCTGCGGGCCGCCGCCGAGGAGGACCTGGCCCTCGGGCTCCTGGCGCTCGGGGAGCACGCGGCCGTCCTCGCCGCGACGGAGCAGGCCGCGACCCGGCACCCGCTGCGGGAGCGCAGCCGCTGCCTCCGGGCCCTGGGGCTCGTGCGCACCGGCCGGCAGGTCGAGGCTCTCGAGGTGCTGCGGACCCACCGGGCGCTGCTCGCCGACGAGCTGGGTCTGGACCCCGGCCCCGAGGCGAGGGCGCTGGAGGAGGCGGTGCTGCGTCAGGAACCGGGGCTCGGGGAGTGGTTGCGGGAGCGGCCGGTGCCGCCCGGAGCGCCGCCCCCGGTGGGCGGGTCGGTCGGCGTCGCCCCCGCGTCGGGATGGATGACCGTCGGCCGGGACGCCGAGCGCGAGGTGGTCGCCGGTCTGCTCTCCACCTCCGCGTCCGGGAGGCCCGGAGCGGTGCTGGTCGTCGGCGACCCCGGCACCGGCAAGACGCGGCTCGTCGAGGACGCCCTCGCCGCCGCGGCCGGGCTCGGGACGCTCACGGCGGTCGGTCGTTGCTCGCGCGACGACGGGGCGCCCCCGCTCTGGCCGTGGTTCGCCATCCTCGACGACCTGGGGCTCGAGGGTCCGCGGGAGGCGCCGTCGGCCGGTGCGGGGGCCGAGGCGGTCGCGGAACGGGCCTTCGCGGTGCAGGACGCCCTGGTGCGGGGGATCCGGGCGCGGGCTGTCGAGCAGCCCGTGCTGCTCGTCGTCGAGGACCTGCACTGGGCGGACACCCGGACCCTGCGCGCCCTGACCCATCTGGTCGAGAACCTGGCTCCGGGCGACCGGGTGCTGCTCGTCGTCACCCGCCGTGCCCGCCCGGCGCCGACCGGCGCGCTCGCCGACCTCGGCGTCGCCTTGACACGGTACGGCGCGCCGACCCTCGAGCTCGGCGGTCTGCGCCCCGACGACGCCCGGGTGCTCGTCGACGCGGTGTCCCCGGGCCCCACGGGTCCTGACGCCGCGCTCGTCGAACGCTGGTGCCGGCGCACGGGGGGCAACCCGTTCTTCCTCGTCGAGCTGGCGCGGCTCGACGAGGA
>JACXUW010000488.1 GCA_014763705.1 Micrococcales bacterium
ACCCATTATTTCCGCGTGCGCCGACTGGTGTTCGGCCTGCTGCTTGTGCTGCTGGGCGCGCAACTCGCCTATTTCCTCAATCATCCCGACCTGTCGCGGCTGCTGTTTCGGCCGTTTCCGCTCGGGATGACGCTGCTCTTCGTCGCGCTCGCCGGCGTGCCGTGGCGCGACCACCTGCTGTGGGCCGGCGCCGAGGTGGTCCACCTCGTCGCGTTCTTCGCCTGGACGGCGGCCGCCACCGACCCTGCCCACGGCCTGCCCGCCGGCTGGTACGCCCTCGCCCTCGGCCTGCGCCTCGTCGCCGTCGGCCGGCTCGGCTGGGTCGTGTGGTCGCGGGCGACGTGGGGGGTGCTCGTGCGGCGGCCCCCCGCGGATTGGGACGAACCCGCCGCGCCCGGTACGCTGGGGCGGTTGCCCGCCGGGCGCCCTGTGGACGACCCGCGGGGGGCTGTGGGCGACACCGCATACCCTCCTGTCACGGAGAGACCGTGACCGCCTAGACCGAAGGAGGCGGGTTAGCGCATGCGTCAGTACGAACTCATGGTCATCCTCGACCCGGAGCTCGACGACCGGACCGTCCAGCCCTCGCTGGAGAAGTTCCTCAAGGTCGTGACCACCGACGGCGGGACCGTCGACACCATCGACGTCTGGGGCCGCCGTCGCCTCGCGTACGAGATCAAGAAGAAGGCCGAGGGCATCTACGCCGTCGTCAACTTCACCTCCGAGCCGGCCACGGCCAAGGAGCTCGACCGCCAGCTCGGCCTCAACGAGTCGGTCATGCGGACCAAGCTCCTGCGCCCCGGCGCCTGAGTCTCCGTCCCCAGCCCAACGCACCGACCCCCGAAGGGACGCACGTCATGGCAGGCGACACCACCATCACCATCATCGGCAACCTCACCGCCGACCCCGAGCTCCGCTTCACCCCCTCGGGTGCCGCGGTCGCCAACTTCACCGTCGCGTCGACCCCCCGCCAGTTCGACCGCCAGTCGAACGAGTGGAAGGACGGCGAGACCCTCTTCATGCGCTGCTCGATCTGGCGCGACGCGGCCGAGAACGTCGCCGAGTCGCTCCACCGCGGCACGCGCGTCATCGTCTCGGGCCGGCTGAAGTCGCGCTCGTACGAGACCAAGGAGGGCGAGAAGCGCACCGTCGTCGAGCTCGAGGTCGACGAGGTCGGCCCGTCGCTGCGGTACGCCTCCGCGAAGGTCACCAAGGCCGAGCGCGGCGGTGGTGGCGGCGGCTTCGGTGGCGGCGGCGGCGGCTTCCAGCAGAACGACCCGTGGGCCACCGGCGGCTCCGCTCCCCAGCAGGGTGGCGGCGGCCAGCAGGGCGGCGGCCAGCAGGGCGGCAGCTGGGGCGGTGGCCAGCCGGCCCCGCAGCAGCCGCAGCAGGGTGGCCAGCAGGGCGGTGGCTGGGGCCAGGCGCCGAGCTACGACGAGCCCCCCTTCTGACCGACGGCCGGGCACCCGCCCGCTGACGGTCCACACCACACCGACAGACACCATCCCCGGGAGACCGGGGCTCATCCGCCGGCCGAGGCCGGCAGAAGGAGAGCACCACGATGGCCAAGCCCGCCATTCGCAAGCCGAAGAAGAAGGCCAACCCGCTCAAGGCGGCGAAGGTCGAGAACATCGACTACAAGGACGTCGCGCTGCTGCGCAAGTTCATCTCCGACCGCGGCAAGATCCGCGCCCGTCGGGTGACCGGCGTCTCCGTCCAGGAGCAGCGCCTCATCGCCAACGCGGTGAAGAACGCGCGCGAGATGGCGCTCCTGCCGTACTCGTCCTCGTCCCGCTGAGCCTAGGAGCCGACAGATGAAGGTCATCCTCACCCACGAGGTCACCGGCCTCGGTACCGCCGGTGACGTCGTCGACGTCAAGGACGGCTACGCCCGCAACTTCCTCTTCAAGCGCGGCCTCGCGACCGCGTGGACCAAGGGCGGCCAGAAGCAGGTCGACGCCATCGCCAAGGGTCGCGAGACCCGTGAGGTGAAGTCCCTCGAGGAGGCGAGGTCGCTCAAGGGCAACCTCGAGGCGAACGCCGTCACCGTCACCGCCCACGCCGGCACCGGCGGCCGCCTCTTCGGCGCGGTCTCCACCGCCGACATCGCCGCTGCGGTCAAGGCCGCCGGCGGCCCCGAGCTCGACCGTCGCCGCATCGAGGTCCCGACCCCGATCAAGACGACCGGCTCGCACACGGCGCTGGTCCGCCTCCACCCGGAGGTCCAGGCGACCGTCGAGCTCGACGTCGTCGCCGGCTGACGCCGACACCTCGCCACCGAGGGCCCCGGACCGTTCGCGGTCCGGGGCCCTCGTGCGTGCGTGCGCCGCGGGGCGCCCGCCGCGACCCGGGACAGCACGCCGCACGATGCGTCCGGAATTGGCCAAGAG
>JACXUW010000053.1 GCA_014763705.1 Micrococcales bacterium
TCCTTGACCTGGTCGCCGCCGTCGTCGCCCGCGCCGGGGAACCACACGAAGGGGATGCCGCGCCGGTCGGCGTAGCGGATCTGCTTGCCGAACCTCGCCGCGCTCGGCGCCACCTCGCACGGGATGCCGTTGGCCCGCAGCGCCGCCGCCACGGCGCGCGAACGACCGCGCGACTCCTCGTCGTTGACGGCCACGAGGACCGCCGCCGGCGTCGACCGGCTCGCGGTGAGCCCGCGCTTGGTCACGAGCAGGTGCACGAGCCGGGTCAGGCCGATCGAGATGCCGACGCCGGGATAGGTCGTGCGACCGTCCGAGGCGAGGGAGTCGTACCGCCCACCGGAGCAGACCGACCCCCACGACTCCGACCCCACGAGCTGGGTCTCGTAGACCGTGCCGGTGTAGTAGTCGAGCCCGCGGGCGATGCTGAGGTCGGCGACGAGCACGCCGGGCGCCTGCTCCATCCCGGCCGCGATGACGGCCGAGAGCGCCTCGAGCCCCTCGTCGAGGGTCGGGTGCGAGACACCGAGCGAGCGCACCGCCTCCACGAAGGACAGGTCGTCGGCGCGGATGCCGGCCAGCTCCAGCACCAGCCGCGCCTGGTCCTCGGACGCACCCGACTCGACGAGCATCTCGGCCACCGGGCCCGGCCCCACGCGAGCGAGCCGGTCGACGATGCGCAGGGTGGTGACGACGTCGGTGAGCCCGATCCCGAGGAAGAAGCCCTCGGGGATCTTGCGGTTGTTCACCTGGATGCGGAACTCCCCCACCGGCAGGCGGCCGAACGCCTCGGCGATGACGAGCGGCATCTCGGCCTCGAAGTGCGGCGCGAGCTCGCCGACGTCGACGACGTCGATGTCGGCCTGGGTGAACTCGCGGAACCGGCCCTCCTGGGGCCGTTCGCCGCGCCAGACCTTCTGCACCTGGTAGCGGCGGAACGGGAAGGCCAGCCTCCCCGCGTTCTCGAGCACGTACCGGGCGAACGGCACGGTGAGGTCGAAGTGCAGGCCGAGCGCGGCATCCCGGCCGCTGTCGTCACCGGCCAGCCGGCTGATGCCGTAGATCTCCTTGTCGGCGTCGCCGCCCTTGCCGAGCAGCCGCTCGACCGGCTCGACCGCCCGGGTCTCGAGCGGGGCGAAGCCGTGCAGCTCGAAGACCTCGCGGATGACGTCGAGGAAGTGCAGCTCGAGGAGCCGATCGGCGGGCAGGAGCTCGGGGAAGCCCGAGATCGGGGTGACCTTGGTGGCGGGCGCGTTCACGCGGTCAATCCTCGCAGGTAGGGGTTGGTGGCCCGCTCGCGGCGCATCGTCGTGGCCGGGCCGTGGCCGGTGAGGACGAGGGTGGAGTCCGGCAGCGGGAGGACGACGTCACGCAGCGACCGCTGCATCGCGGCCCCGTCGCCGCCGGGCAGGTCGGTGCGGCCGATCGAGCCGGCGAAGAGCACGTCGCCCGAGACGACCGTGCGGTCCAGGCCCTCCTCGGCCGGGAGGCCGTCGGGGACGACGTCGAGCGCGAACACCACCGACCCCTCGGTGTGGCCCGGGGCATGGAGGACGTCGACCCCGAGGCCGGCGAGGTCGAGGCGCTGGCCGTCGGCGACCTCGACGACCCGCTCCGGCTCGCGCCACGTCGCCCGCTGACCGAACTGCGCCTCCATCATCGCCAGCGTGCCGGGGTCGATGCTCGTGAGCGGGTCGTGGAGCCGGTACCGGTCCTCGGCGTGCACGTACGCGGCGGTGTCGCCGCCGCACACGGGGGTCACCGAGTAGACGTGGTCGAGGTGGCCGTGGGTGAGCAGCACCGCGGCCGGTTGGAGCCGGTGCTCGGCGAGCACGTCGCGCAGGGTGTCCTCGACCCCGATGCCGGGGTCGACGACGAGGCACTCCTCGCCCGGACCGGGCGCGAGGACGTAGCAGTTGGTCCCGAAGGCGGCGGCGGGGAAGGCGACGGCGAGCACGCGGCGAGCCTAACGGCGGCCTCTGCCTACACTGGGCGCCGCTGTTCGTTCGACGACGACGAAGGACCACGGGGTGACCAGGAAGCAGGAACGCGCACGGGCCCGCCGGCGCTGGGAGAAGCAGCAGGCCCGTCAGGCGCAGCGCGAGGCCGACCGCGCCCGGCTGCTGCGGGTCGCCTCCGTCGTCGGCGTCGTCGTCCTCGTCGTCGGTCTGCTCGTCGTCCTCGGACTCACCGTCGGGCGCTCCTCGGGCACGTCCGACGCGGCGGGCGCGGGCAAGGACAACCAGTCGACCGAGGTCGTCGCCGGGTGCCAGCCGCCCCCCTCGCCGCTCGGGACGGGCGCCGAGCTCACCCTCCCGGACAAGAAGACCGCGGCCGGCAAGACCTTCACCGCGACGATCACGACCAACTGCGGCGACCTCGTCGTGCGGCTCGACGGCACGAAGGCGCCGCAGGCGGTCGCGTCCTTCCTCCAGCTCGCCCGCGAGCAGTACTGGAAGGACTCCCCGTGCCACCGCCTCACGACCGGCGCGACCTTCAAGGTCCTCCAGTGCGGTGACCCGACCGGCACCGGCCAGGGCGAGCCGGGCTACGGCTTCGGCGTCGAGAACGCCCCGAAGGACGGCACGTACACGCGCGGGACGCTCGCCATGGCCCGCACCACCGACCCGAAGAACGGCAACGGCGGCCAGTTCTTCATCGTCTACGGCGACACGAAGATCCCCGACCCGAGCGGGTACACCGTGTTCGGCACGGTCACCTCGGGGTTGGATATCGTCGACCGGGTCGCCGCCGAAGGGGTCGCACCCAACGACACCTCCCCCGACGACGGCGCACCGGCCGCACCGATCAGCATCCTGCGGGTTGCTGTCACCGAGGAGAAGTCCTGACCGTGTCCGAGGACCAGCCCGTCCCCCGTCCGCCCGTGCCGTCGCCGGCCGCGCTCGCGCGCCGCGTGTCCGCCCGCCCGGTCGCGCCGCCGGTGGCCCCGGCGCCACACTCCGACTCCGCCCGCTTCGGACGGGTCGACGAGTCCGGCCACGTCTTCGTGACGGTCGGTGACGAGGAGCGCGAGGTGGGCGCCTACCCGGGGGCCAGCCCCGAGGAGGCGCTGCAGTACTTCGCCCGCAAGTACGACGAGCTCGCCGCGTCCGCCGAGCTGCTCGAGGCCCGGCTGGCCAACCCCGACGTCTCGGCCAAGGAGGTCGCCGACGGCCTCGCCACCCTCAAGGAGCACGTCGAGCAGGCCCACGTCGTCGGCGACCTGGCCGCGCTGCACGCCACCGTCGAGCGCGTCGAGGGCGGCCTGGAGGCCAAGCGCGCCGCCGAGGCCGAGCACCGCCGGGTGGCCCGCGCCGAGGCGGCCACCGCCCGCGAGGCCATCGTCGCCGAGGCCGAGTCGATCGCGGCCCAGCCGGCCGGCAGCACCCAGTGGAAGCAGAGCGGGGAGCGGATGCGCGCCCTGCTCGAGGACTGGAAGCAGCACCAGCGCAGCGCCGCGAAGCTCGACAAGCCGACCGAGACCGCGCTCTGGCAGCGCTTCAGCCACGCCCGCAACACCTTCGACAAGGCGCGCCGCGCCTGGTTCGCCGAGCTCGAGACCACCCGCGCCGACGCGAAGGCGACCAAGGAGTCCCTCGTCGCCGAGGCCGAGGCGCTCGCGGCGAGCACGGACTGGGCCCCCACCGCACGCGCCTACAAGCAGCTGATGGACCGCTGGCGCCAGGCGGGGCGGGCCAGCCGCCACGACGACGACGCGCTGTGGGAGCGGTTCCGGGCGGCCCAGGACGCGTTCTTCACCGCGAAGGACACCGCGGCGGCCGTCGAGGACGAGGAGTTCCGCGGCAACCTCGCCGTCAAGGAGGAGCTGCTCGTCGAGGCCGAGGCCCTGCTGCCGGTCACCGACGTGGAGGCGGCCAAGACCGCGCTGCGGGGTGTCCAGGAACGCTGGGAGGCGGCGGGCAAGGTCCCCCGCGGCGACCTCGAGCGGGTCGAGAAGCGGCTGCGCCGCGTCGAGACCGCCGTCCGGGAGGCCGACGAGAAGAAGTGGCGCTCGACCAACCCCGAGCTCTCGGCCCGGGCGCAGAGCATGGTCGACCAGCTCGAGGCGTCGGTCGCGAAGGCCGAGGCCGAGGTCGCCAAGGCCGAGACCGCCGGTGACGCCACGAAGGCCGCCGCCGCGCGCGAGCGGCTGGCTGCCCAGCAGCAGTGGCTCGACCAGGCCCGCGCCGGCCTCGACGAGTTCGGCGGCTGACCCACTTCACACCTGCACCCCCTTTCCCGTGCGCCCCGCACACGGCAGGATGTGCCCGGCGTGCTGCCGGGCACGCGGGCAGGGAGGTCGTGAGCCATGGGTCGACACGGTGGCACCGTGCAGCGGGGCCGCTCGGCGAGCGTCCTCGGGGTGCTCGGCCTCGCCGCCGTCCTCGGTGTCGGCGGCTGGCAGGCCTGGGAGCGGCTCGGACCGGGCACGACGACGACCGCCCTGACCTGCACCTCCCCGACCGCCGTCCGGGTCACGACGACGCCGGCGATGCGCGACGCCGTGGAGTCGGTCGTGCGCACCGTCACCAGCGCGTGCGCGACCTTCACGGTGACCGCGGAGCCGGCGACCGCGACCGCCCGCCGGTTCGAGGCCGGCGGCACGGGAGCACCGGCCGCGTGGCTGCCGGACTCCCGGCTGCTCGCCGAGCAGGTCGCCTCCGGGACCCAGGGGCTCACCGTCTCGGCACCCGTCGCCGTGACCCCGGTGGTCCTCGCCGTGCCGAAGGGCACCCGCGCCCCGAACCCGGTCCGGTGGGGGCAGACCATCGTCACCGAGGCCTGCCGCCTGCCCGACCCGAACACCTCGACCGTCGGCAGCGTCGCGCTGATGGTCGGGCTCGCCGAGATCGACGCGATGCCGGCCGCGCAGCGCTCGGCCGCGCTCTCCGGCGTCGGGGGGATGCTCAGCCGCGTCGTCCCGGAGGACACCCTCCTCTCGGTGCACGCCGGGCAGTCCGACGCCTCCCTCTTCCCGACGACCGAGCAGCAGGTCAAGGCGGCGGCCGTCGCCGACCTCACCGTGCGGGTACCGGCGTCCGCGACGCCACCGCTGGAGTTCCCGCTCGTCACGAGCGCGAGCTCCCCGAAGGAGCCGGTCGCGGCCCTGGCCCGGGCCCTCACCTCGACGGCCGGGCGAAAGCTGCTGCGGGAGGCCGGGTTCCGCACACCCGACGACCTCTCCCCCGTCGTCGACGGCGGCCCGCCCGCCGAGGCGCTCACCGCGACCCCCTCCCCCGAGCAGGTCGAGGCGGCCCAGCAGATGTGGGCCGCCATCGACCGTCCGACCCGGCTGCTCACCGTCATCGACACCAGCGGGTCGATGAGCAACCCGTCGGCCGTGGGCGGCGGCTCACGGATCGCGGTCGCCAGCCGGGCGGCCTCGGGGGCCGTCCAGCTGCTCGCCGACCACAACGCGGTCGGGCTGTGGACGTTCTCGACCGCGCAGAAGGGCACACGCGACTGGACCGAGCTCGAGCCGGTCGCCCGCCTGGGCGCGAACGACCAGCGCTCGAAGCTGTCCTTCGCCCTCGGCTCGCTCGGCTCCCGGCTCGGGGGTGACACCGGCCTGTACGACACCCTCGACGCCGCCTACGCCTCCGTCCTGGCCGGCTACGACCCGCAGGCGGTCAACCTCGTCGCGATCTTCACCGACGGGGTCAACGACGACACGACCGGCGGGCTGAGCCTCGCCGCCCTCAGGGCCGACCTGGCCAAGCGGGCGGACGCCGACAAGCCGGTCACCGTCCTGCTCATCGGGATGGGGGGCGTCGACGCGAAGGCCCTGGCGCCGGTGGCGGCGGCGGTCCCGCGCGGCGGCGGGGGCGGCGGCGCGGTGTTCGTCATCTCGACGCCGCAGGACATCGCGAACGTCTACGTGACGATGCTGCTGCGACGGCTGCCGAAGGGCTGACCGGCCGGCTCAGCGCTCGCGCCGGCCCCCGGTGACGCGCTCGGCGTCGAGGACGCCCTCGACCCGCTGCACCGCCCGGATGACGTGGCCGAGGTGGCCGGGGTCGCCCATCTCGAAGGTGAAGCGCAGCACCGCGACCCGGTCACGGGAGGTCTGCACCGACGCCGAGAGGATGTTGACACCGTGGTCCGAGATGACCCGCGTGACGTCGGAGAGCAGCCGCGAGCGGTCGAGCGCCTCGACCTGGAGCTGGACGAGGAACAGGCTGCCCGAGGTGGGCGCCCACTCCACCTCGATGATCTTGTCCGGCTGGGCGAGGAGGGAGTCGGCGTTCGTGCAGTCGCGACGGTGCACCGAGACGCCGTTGCCGCGGGTGACGAAGCCGAGGATGTCGTCACCGGGGACCGGGGTGCAGCAGCGGGCGAGCTTGACCCAGACGTCCGACATGTCCTTGACGACGACGCCGGGGTCCCCGGACCGGCGGGACCGGGGGCGGGTGAGCACCGGGGAGGCGGCCTCGGCGATGTCCTCGCTGGCCCCCTCCTCGCCGCCGACCGAGGCCACGAGCCGGGAGACGACGTGCTGGGCCGAGACGTGACCCTCCCCGACGGCCGCGTACAGGGCGTCGATGCCCGGGTGGCGCAGCTCCTCGGCGACGCCGGTGAGGGACTCGACCGAGGTGAGTCGCTGGAGGGGCAGCCCCTGCTTGCGCATCGCCTTGGCGAGGGCCTCCTTGCCCTCCTCGATCATCTCCTCGCGGCGTTCCTTGGTGAACCAGTGCTTGATCTTGTTGCGGGCCCGGGCGGAGCGCACGAAGTGGAGCCAGTCGCGAGAGGGACCGGCGGAGTCGGCCTTGGAGGTGAGGACCTCGACGACGTCGCCGTTGTCGAGGCGCGACTCGAGCGGGACGAGCCGGCCGTTGACGCGGGCGCCGATGCAGTGGTGGCCGACCTCCGTGTGGACCGCGTAGGCGAAGTCGACCGGCGTCGCCCCGGCCGGCAGGCCGACGAGCTGGCCCTTCGGGGTGAAGACGTAGACCTCGCTCGCCGTGATCTCGAAGCGCAACGACTCGAGGAACTCGCCGGGGTCGGCGGTCTCCTTCTGCCAGTCGAGCAGCTGGCGCAGCCACGCCATGTCGCCGCCCGGCTCGGCGTGCCCGTCGCGGACCAGGGCGCCCGGGGTCTTGGTCCCCTTCTCGGCCGGGTCCTCCTTGTACTTCCAGTGCGCCGCGACGCCGTACTCCGCGCGCCGGTGCATGTCGTGCGTGCGGATCTGGATCTCGACCGGCTTGCCCCCCGGCCCGATGACCGTCGTGTGCAGCGACTGGTACATGTTGAACTTCGGCATCGCGATGTAGTCCTTGAACCGGCCCGGGACCGGGTTCCACCGCGCGTGGAGGGCGCCGAGCGCCGCGTAGCAGTCGCGGACGGTGTCGACGAGGACGCGGACCGCGACGAGGTCGTAGATCTGGTCGAAGTCGCGACCGCCGACGATCATCTTCTGGTACACGGAGTAGTAGTGCTTCGGCCGCCCGGTGACCGTCGCCTTGATCTTCGCCGCGCGCAGGTCGGAGCCCACCTCGTCGCGGACCTCGGTGAGGTACTCCTCGCGGGCCGGGGCGCGCTCGGCGACGAGCCGGACGATCTCGTCGTAGACCTTCGGGTAGAGGGTCTGGAACGAGAGGTCCTCGAGCTCCCACTTGATGGTGTTCATCCCGAGCCGGTGCGCGAGCGGCGCGTAGATCTCGAGGGTCTCCTTGGCCTTGCGCTGCGCGCTCTCCTGGGAGACGTAGCGCCAGGTGCGCGCGTTGTGCAGCCGGTCGGCGAGCTTGATGACGAGCACCCGGATGTCGCGGGCCATCGCGACGACCATCTTGCGCACCGTCTCGGCCTGGGCGGCCTGGCCGTAGGTGACCTTGTCGAGCTTGGTCACCCCGTCGACGAGCATCGCGATCTCGTCGCCGAAGTCGCGGCGCAGGGCCTCGAGGCTGTAGGCGGTGTCCTCGACGGTGTCGTGGAGCAGGGCCGCCGCGAGGGTCGTCGGGGTCATGCCGAGCTCGGCGAGGATGGTCGTCACCGCGAGCGGGTGGGTGATGTAGTCGTCGCCGCTGCGCCGCTTCTGGCCCTGGTGCGCCCGCTCGGCGACGGCGTAGGCCCGCTCGACGAGCGCGATGTCGGCCTTCGGGTGCGTGCTGCGGACGATCTGCAGCAGCGGCTCGAGCACCGGGTTGCTGGGCGGCCGGTTGCGCCCGACCCGCGCGAGAGCGGCCCGCGCCCTGGCCCGGGAACCCACCCCGGCCGCGGTGTTCCCCGAGGTGGCGGCCGTCGTGTGCTCCGCCATGGAGTGAGTCTAGACGCGGCTCAGGAGACGACGTGCAGCGCTCTCACGGCCCGTTCGCCCAGCCGCGACCGACCGCCGAGGAAGGCCAGCTCGACCACGCAGTCGAACCCGACGACCAGGGCGCCGACCCGCTCGAGGAGGTCCCACGCGGCGAGGGCCGTGCCGCCGGTCGCGAGGACGTCGTCGACGAGGACGACGCGCGCGCCGGTCGGGACGGCGTCGGCGTGCACCTCGATGGTCGCCGACCCGTACTCGAGGTCGTACGACGCGGCGACGGTGTCGCCGGGCAGCTTGCCGGCCTTGCGGACGGGCACGAAGCCGACGCCCATCGCGTGCGCCAGGGCGGCGCCCACGACGAAGCCGCGCGCCTCGACCCCGGCGACGAGGTCGACCTCCCCGCGCCGGCCGTCGGCGAGGGCGTCGACGACCGTCCCGAACGCGGCGGGGTCGGCGAGCAGCGGCGTGATGTCCTTGAACACCACACCTGGCTGCGGGAAGTCGGCGACGTCGCGCAGCGAGCGCGCGACGACCCGCGAGACCGCCTCGGGCACCGTCAGCGCTTGGACTTCGGGGTGCGCCGCGGCTGGTTGCGCGGGCCCGAGCGGGCGTACTGGTGCACGGTGCGCCCGGTGAGCGTCTCGCCCTCCTCGCGCTCGGCGGCGCCACCGACGAGGGTGCTCGCGGGGACCGCCTCGCCGCGCGCGCTCGCCTCCTCCGCGGCCGCGACGTCGCGTGCCTTCTTCGCCTGGGTCCGCTCGGCCCTCCTGGCGAGGTCGACGACCGAGGCGTCCTTGCGCCGCAGCGAGACGAGCACCGGCGTCGCGATGAAGATCGAGGAGTAGGCCCCGACGAGGATGCCGACGAAGAGGACGAGGGAGAGGTCGACGAGGACGCCCGGGCCGAGGAAGATCGAGCCGATGACGAGCACGGCGGTGATCGGCAGCAGGCCGATGACCGTCGTGTTGATCGAGCGGACCATCGTCTGGTTGACCGCGAGGTTGGCCGCCTGCGCGTAGGTCATCCGGCCGTTCGCGAAGGCCTCGTTGGTGTTCTCCCGGACCTTGTCGAAGACGACGACCGTGTCGTAGAGGCTGTAGCCGAGGACGGTGAGGAAGCCGATCATCGTCGCCGGGGAGACCTCGAAGCCGACGAGCGCGTAGATGCCGACCGTGATGACGAGGTCGTGGACGAGGGCGACGAGCGAGGCGAGCGCCATCTTCCAGTTGCGGAAGTAGATGCTGAGCATCAGCACCACCGCGATGAGGAAGATGACGAGCGCCCGCAGCGCCTGACCGCTGACCGAGGCACCCCACGACGGGCCGATGAAGGTCGCCGAGACGTTGTCCTCCGGGACGCCGAAGGCCTTGGCGAGCGAGCCCCGCACCTGCTGGCTGTCGGTGTCGGTGAGCTTCTCGGTCTGGACGCGCACCGTGTTGTTGCCGACGAGCGTGACGTTGACGCCCTGCTCGCCCTCGGAGGCGCCGACCGCGTCGCGTGCGGTCTTCTCGTACCCCGAGGGGACCGACGTCGTGGCGACCCGGAACTCCGAGCCACCCCGGAACTCGAGGCCGAGGTTGAGGTGCTGGACGCCGAGCCCGAGCAGCGCGACGACGATGAGGACGAGCGAGCCGAGGTAGAACCTCCGGCGGCTCGCGACGACGGGGATCGAGCGCTTGCCGGTGTAGAGGTCGTTGCCGAAGTCGGCGAAGGAGGTGCTCACGCCCGGCTCCCTTCGGTCTCGCGGACGGCGGGTGTGACGGGGGTGAACCTCCCGCGGCCCGCGTACGTGCGGGTCTTGGCCCCGAGCCGCCGCGGGTCGAGCCCGGAGAGCCGGTGGCCGTCGCGGAAGAACGGCAGCCGGGTCAGCAGGGTGAGCAGCGGGTGGGTGAACCAGAAGACGACGAGGACGTCGATGAGGGTCGTCAGGCCGAGCGTGAACGCGAAGCCGCGCACGCTCGAGCTGGCGAGCAGGTAGAGCACGATCGCGGCGAGGAAGTTGACGCCGTCGGCGATGAGGACCGTGCGCTTGGCCCGGTTCCACCCGGTCTCGACGGCACTGGCCAGCGATCGGCCTTCGCGCAGCTCGTCGCGGACCCGCTCGAAGTAGACGATGAAGCTGTCGGCGGTGAAGCCGATGGCGACGATGAGGCCGGTGACGCCGGCCATGTCGAGGCGGTAGTTCTGCGCCCAGCCGAGCACCGTGATGGTCAGGTAGGTGAGCAGGCCGGCCACGACGATCGACGAGATGGTCACGAAACCGAGGACGCGGTACTGGAACAGCGAGTAGACGACGACGAGCAGGAGGCCGACGAGACCGGCGACGAACCCGAACTGCAGCTGCTCGCTGCCGAGCGTGGGGCTGATGTCGACGGTCGACTGCTCGACGAACGACAGCGGCAGCGCGCCGAACTTCAGCTGGTCGGCCAGGGCCTTGGCCGAGTCGAGCGTGAAGTTGCCGGTGATGCTCGCCTTGCCGTTGGGGATGGCGCTCTGGAAGTACGGCGCGACGATGACCCGCGAGTCGAGGACCGTGGCCAGCTGGTTCTGCGGCGACGGCAGGGTGACCATCGTCCGGCTGATGTCGGCGTACTGCTTGGTGCCCTCGCCGTTGAAGGTCAGCGCGATCTCGACCGTGCTCGTGACCGTCCCCTGCTGGTTGGTCTGGTAGCCGGCGCTGGCGTCGGAGATCTTGTCGCCGGAGACGGCGACCGGGCCGAGGATGTACTTCGTCGCGCCGTCGTCGGAGCACGTGACGAGCGGCTTGGTGGCGACGTCCTGGATGTTCTCCAGCGCCTTGGGGTCGGAGCAGTTGAGCGCGTCGTACGCCTGCTGCACGTCCGGGGTGATCCAGGCGAGGTCGGTCGGGCCCTTCGGGGCCGAGGTGCCGGAGTTGGCACTCGCGCCCGGGCTCGGGGACGCCGAGGGGCTCGGGGTCGCCGACGCGCTCGGGCTCGGGGTCGTCGCGGTCAGCGCGTCGTTGACCGCGCTGTTGTTCGTCGCGGAGGCGCTCGGGGCCGGCGAGACCGCCTCGCCGCCGGCGCTCGGGCTCGCGCTCGGTGAGGCGGACGGGCTCGGGGAGCCGCTCGGGCCCGGCGACGCCGAGCCGGTCGGCACGGGCACACCGCTGGTCAGCGCGAGGACCGGCCGGAACTGCATCTGCGAGGACTTGCTGATCGCGTTGCGGACGGCCTGCGTGGGGATCTCGGGGATGCTGACGACGATGTTCCGGTCGCCCTGGGTCGTCACCTCGGCGCCGGAGACGCCGTTGGCGTCGACGCGCTGGACGATGATGTCGCGGGCCTGGTTGATCTGCTGCGCCGAGACCGACTGGCCGGCGTTGGTGCGCGGCTCGAGGATGATCTGGGTTCCGCCCTTGAGGTCGAGGCCCAGCTTCGGGGTGGCCTGGCCGTCGCCCCAGGCGATCGAGTAGCCGAGCAGGCCGCCGAGGACGGCGACGAGGACGGTCAGCGCGATGAGGGCGCGCCGGGCGGCGGTGCGCGGTGCGGGGCCGGCCACCTCAGACCGCCTCGGGGGCGCGCATCCCGATGGCGCGGCGGTCGAACCGCAGCGACACCCCGTTCCCGACGTCGAGCGTCGCGACGGTGTCGTCGAGGGCGGTGATCGTCCCGTAGAGGCCGGAGGTCGTCACGACCTCCTCCCCCACCTCGAGCGAGGACTGGAGGGTCTGCACCTGCTTGGACCGGTTCCGCTGGCTGATGAACATCCAGACGAGGAGCAGGAACGGCAGTCCCAGGATGACGAGGTAGGCGAGGCCGGAGCCGGAGCCGTCAGACATCGGAGTAGGTCCTTCGGAGCGGGGGTCCCCCGCGCGGTGGTGAACAGTGGATCGGCCCGGACGCGCCCGGGCCGAGGACCCACTGTAGGCGAGAGCCGGACACCTCACCAACGAAGTGGGCCACTCCCGCGTGCCCGGGACGCCGTGGACGCGCGGATCAGCCGCCGAGCCGCCCCGGGCCGTCGTCACCGAGTGGGAGGACGCTCTGCTGCGGGGCGTCGGCCGGGGGTCGCAGGCCGAGGTGGCGCCAGGCCTTCGCGGTGGCGGCCCGACCGCGGGGCGTGCGGGTGAGATAGCCCTCCCGGACGAGGTAGGGCTCGGCCACCGTCTCGACGGTGTCGGCCTCCTCGCCGACGGCGACGGCGAGGGTCGACAGGCCGACCGGGCCGCCGCCGAAGCGCCGGCACACGGCCTCGAGGACCGCCCGGTCGAGGCGGTCGAGCCCCGCGTCGTCGACGTCGAAGAGGGCGAGGGCGGCCCGGGCGGCGTCGTGGTCGACGGCGCCGTCGCCGTGCACCTGCGCCCAGTCGCGGACCCGGCGCAGCAGGCGGTTGGCGATCCGTGGCGTGCCGCGGGAGCGGCCGGCCACCTCGGTGACGCCGGCGTCGTCGGCGTGCACCCCGAGCAGCCCGGCCGAGCGGCGCAGGATGGTCACGAGGTCGGCGACCTCGTAGTAGTCGAGGTGCCCGGTGAAGCCGAACCGGTCGCGCAGCGGCGCCGGCAGCAGCCCGGCCCGGGTCGTGGCGCCGACGACGGTGAACGGCGGCAGCTCGAGCGGGATCGCCGTCGCACCCGGCCCCTTGCCGACGACGACGTCGACCCGGAAGTCCTCCATCGCGAGGTAGAGCATCTCCTCGGCCGCACGGCTCATCCGGTGGATCTCGTCGAGGAAGAGCACCTCGCCCTCGTCGAGGCTGGACAGCACCGCGGCGAGGTCCCCGGCGTGCTGGATGGCCGGGCCGCTCGTGACCCGGATCGGGCGCTCGAGCTCGGCGGCGACGATCATCGCGAGCGTCGTCTTGCCCAGCCCCGGCGGGCCGGAGAGCAGGACGTGGTCCGGGGGGCTGCCC
>JACXUW010000489.1 GCA_014763705.1 Micrococcales bacterium
ACCCCGGCGTCGGTGTCGAGGTAGGCCCCGCCGGCCTGCGCCGCGGACTCCCCGAGCACGGTGAGCGCCTCCGCGAGCCGCAGCCGGGCGAGGCGCCACCCGCCGAGCAGCTCCTCGGCGGCGGCGCCGGAGGAGCCCGGCCCGAACGCCCAGCGGTCGGCGCGCGGGTCGCCCATCGTCGCCAGCCCCTCGGCGAGGTCGACGAGGCCGGCCCCCACCTCGAGGACCGTCTCGGCGTCGACCCGGTAGCTCGTCATGCCTGGACGCTAGGCCGCTCGGGGCATCCGGCCGTCGGGTTTTCCACAGGCCCCGGGCCGCCGTGGGGGCCGGGTCGCCCGGGACGGGTCGGCCGGGTCAGTCCGGGACGACGGTCTGGGTGTAGACCGCGATGCGCCACGCACCGTCGACCCGCACGTACGTGCTGGTCATCGCGCCGACGAACGGGTCCGCGCCCTCCCGCCGGGCGGTCCCGCGGTAGACGAGCGAGGCCGCGTCGGCGCCGAGCGCCACGACGCGCACGTCGTCGATCGCGTAGTCGTCCCACGGTGGGGCGTCGGCGAGCGAGGCGACGACCTCCGCGCGGTCGAGCACGGCGCCGTGCGCGAGCACCATGACGCCGTCGTCGGTCATCAGGTCGCCGTAGAACTCCGCCCCGGTGCCGTCGCAGAGGGAGTCCCACCCCCGGCGCTCGAGGTCGAGCAGGGTCTCGGTCAGGCTCTCGTCCATCGCTCGACCGTAGCCCGGTCCGGCGCCGGGAGGGGCTCCCGGCGCCGGACCGCGGCGAGGTCAGGCCTGCGTCGCGCCGACCAGCTCGGGGGCGGCGTCCCCTGCGTCGCCGGAACCCAGCGCGGCGGCGAACCCGGCGTCGAGGTCGGCGAGGATGTCGGCGATCGTCTCGATGCCGACCGCGAGCCGGACCAGCCCGGGCGTCACGCCGGCGGCGAGCCGGTCGGCGTCGCCGCCCTGGCTGTGGGTGGTCGACGCCGGGTGGATGGCCAGCGAGCGCACGTCGCCGATGTTCGCGACGTGGCTGTGCAGTGACAGGCCCTCGACGAAGCGTCGCCCGGCCTCCACCCCGCCGGCGATCTCGAACGCGAGCACCGCACCGGCGCCCTTGGGCGCGTACTTGTCCGCGAGCGCCTTGCCCGGGCTGGAGTCGAGCGAGGCCCACCGGACCGACTCCACCTGCGGATGCTGCTCGAGGTACTGCGCCACGGCGCGGGCGTTCTCGATGTGCCGCTCGACCCGCAGACTGAGCGTCTCGAGGCCCTGGCCGATGAGGAAGGCGTTGAACGGGCTGATCGCCGACCCGAGGTCGCGCAGCAGCTGCACCCGGGCCTTGAGGATGTAGGACAGGTTCGCGCCGAACGGGCTGCCCACGCCGAGGTCCGGACCGAAGCGCAGGCCGTGGTAGCTCTCGTCGGGGGTGTTGTAGTTCGGGAAACGCTCCGGGTCCTGGGTGTAGTCGAAGGTACCGCCGTCGACGATGACGCCGGCGATCGACGTGCCGTGCCCGCCGAGGTACTTGGTCGCCGAGTGGATGACGACGTCGGCGCCCCACTGCAGCGGGTTGACGAGGTACGGCGTGGCGATCGTGTTGTCGACGACGAGCGGCACCCCCGCCTCGTGCGCGACCGCGGCGACCGCCTCGATGTCGAGGACCTCCGCCTTCGGGTTGGCGATCGTCTCGCCGAAGAAGGCCTTGGTGTTCGGACGGACGGCGTCGCGCCAGGCCTGCGGGTCGGTGTGGTCCTCGACGAAGGTCACCTCGACGCCGAGCTTGGCGAAGGTGTACTTCAGGAGGTTGACCGTGCCGCCGTAGAGGGCCGCGCTGGAGACGATGTGGTCCCCGGCCTCGGCGACGTTGAGCAGGCCGAGGGTGGTCGCGGCCTGCCCGGAGGCCACGAGCAGCGCGCCGACACCTCCCTCGAGCGCCGCGATGCGCTGCTCGACGGCATCCTGGGTCGGGTTCATGATGCGCGTGTAGATGTTGCCGAACTCCCGCAGCGCGAAGAGGTTCTCGGCGTGCGCGGTGTCGTTGAAGACGTACGACGTGGTCTGGTAGATCGGCAGGGCACGAGCCCCGGTCGCGGTGTCCGGCTGCTGGCCGGAGTGGACCTGTCGGGTCTCGAATCCCCACTGGGACGGGTCGGTCATCTGCTTGGCTCCCACTTTCGGTGGTGGGCCCGACGTTCGGCCGGGCGCACGCGGACGTGTACTCGGCGGGGGTACCGGGGGTGCTCCCGCGCTTGCGTGCGACGGGCGCCGCACGCCAGGTCCTCACCCGGGGCACCCCACCGCGGAGGAGGGTTGCCGGCCAGCGAGCCGGGGCTTGGCGCTGGCGCTCATGACCTGCCGACAGGATAGGC
>JACXUW010000490.1 GCA_014763705.1 Micrococcales bacterium
GGCCAGCCGCTCCGACCTGCTCGACCGCCTGGTCACCGCCCTCGAGCGCCCCGGTGTCGACGGCGTCCTCGGGACGCCCGACGTGCTCGAGGACCTCCTCCTGCTCGGAGCGCTCGAGGGCAGGGTCGTCGTCGGCTCGATGAACCGCGGTGGGCTGCAGGGCGCCTCGTGGGAGCTCGACGACCGCTTCACCGCGTACACCGCCGATGCCGTCGGCCGGCTCGGCCTCGACGGCGGCAAGATGCTCCTGCGCGTCGCCCTCGACGACGCCGGGTCGATCCGCACCCTCGAGGCGTGTGCCCGCGCGGTCACCGAGCTCGCGGACGCATCGGTCATGGCCATGCTCGAGCCGTTCTGGTCGGTCGTCGAGGACGGTCGGGTCCGCAACCTGCTCGACGCCGACTCGATGGTGCGCGCGGTCCAGGTCGCCTCCGGGCTGGGCGCGACGAGTGCGCACACGTGGCTCAAGCTGCCGGTCGTCGACGACCTCGCGCGCGTGATGGACGCGACGACGCTGCCGACCCTCCTGCTCGGTGGCGACCCCGACGGCGCGCCCGCCGAGACCTACGCCGCGTGGGAGCAGGCCCTCGACCTGCCGTCGGTCCGCGGCCTGGTCGTCGGGCGTGCCCTGCTGTACCCCCGCGAGGGCGACGTCGCCGCCGCGGTGGACGTCGCGGCCGACCTCGTCCACGGTGGGACCTCATGAGCACCGGCCGCGACAACGGGGCCTACGTCCGCCTGCACGGCAGCGCCCTCGACGGCCCGTTCGGGGTCGCCGTCACGCCGACCTCCTCGTCCCCCGTCCCCGGCTGGCGGCACACGACGCTGCGGGTCGCGACCCTCGACGGCCGGCTCGTCTCGCACGAGGGCGGCGAGGAGGAGACCCTCGTCGTGCCCTTGGACGGCCCGGTGCGGGTCGAGGTGACCGAGGCCGACGGCACGGTGCACGACGTGGCGCTCGAGGGCCGCGCCTCGGTCTTCGACGGCCCGACCGACGTCGTCTACGCCGGACGCGGTTCGCGGCTGCGCCTCCATCCCGCCACCGGCGTCCCCGTCCGGGTCGCCCTGTGCGGCGCCCCGGCTCGGAAGGCGGTGGACGCCAAGCCGTTCCGCCACCTGCGCGCCGCCGACGTCCCCGTCGAGCTGCGCGGCGCCGGCCGGGCCAGCCGGGAGGTGCGGAACATGGGCCTTCCCGACGTGCTCGACGCCGACTCCTTCCTCGTCTGCGAGGTGGTCACCCCGGCCGGCAACTGGTCGAGCTGGCCGCCGCACAAGCACGACGAGGACCGGCCCGGTGAGGAGACCGAGCTCGAGGAGATCTACTACGTCGAGACCCGCTCGAGCGACCCCCGCGGGACGGACCCGGTGGGCTACCTGCGGGTCTACGGGTCGAGCGACGAGCGCCCCCTCGACGTGCTCGCCGAGGTCCGCACCGGCGACGTCGTCCTCGTCCCGCACGGCTGGCACGGGCCGGCCGTCGCCGCGCCCGATGCCGACCTGTACTACCTCAACGTGATGGCCGGCCCCGGGCCCGAGCGGGCCTGGCGCATCTGCGACGACCCGGCCCACGCGTGGGTCCGGGAGGCCTGGCCGGATGAGCCGGTCGACCCGCGACTGCCCCTGGGAGGCACCCGATGACCGCATCCGAGACCGTCCGCCTCACCGTCGCGCAGGCGCTCGTCCGCTTCCTCGGGCAGCAGTGGACCGAGCGGGACGGGCGCCGGCAGCGGCTCTTCGCCGGATGCCTCGGGATCTTCGGTCACGGCAACGTCGCCGGCGTCGGGCAGGCCCTCCTCGAGGACGAGCTGCGGGCCGCGGACGCCGGGGAGGAGCCGGGGCTGCGCTACGTCCTCGGGCGCAACGAGCAGGCGATGGTCCACACCGCCGTCGGGTACGCGAAGCACCGCGACCGGCTGACGACGTGGGCGGTCACCGCGTCGGTCGGGCCCGGCTCGACCAACATGCTGACCGGTGCCGCGCTCGCGACGGTCAACCGGATCCCGGTCCTGCTGCTGCCCTCGGGCACCTTCGCCACCCGGGTCGCGGCCCCGGTGCTCCAGGAGCTCGAGCTGCCGTCCGCCGCAGACGTCTCCGTCAACGACGCCTTTCGGCCCCTGTCCCGCTTCTACGACCAGGTCGACCGGCCCGAACAGCTGCCGGCCGCGCTGCTCGGGGCCTGCCGGGTGCTCACCGACCCCGCGGAGACCGGCGCCGCGACCATCTCGCTCCCGCAGGACGTCCAGGCCGAGGCCTTCGACTGGCCGGTCGAGCTCTTCGCCGAGCGGGTCTGGCACGTCGCGCGTCCGCCGGCGGAGCCCGCGCGGGTCGCCGACGTCGCCGACGCGCGCGGGCTCGACCTCAAC
>JACXUW010000491.1 GCA_014763705.1 Micrococcales bacterium
GTGCCGAGCCCGCCACCGCGCGCGCGGCCGGCGCCCCGCGGGCCGCGGTCACCGACCCCCAGCCGCCGGCGCCGCGTCGCCGGCAGTGGGGGTCCGAGCGCCCCCGACCGCCGCTGCCCGTCATGGAGCCGCCCGCCAGCCACACGCTGACGTGGACCGGTGGCTTCGCGATCGCCGCCACGGTCCTGCTCTGGCTGGGGTACCTCGGCTGGGCGGTGTTCTCCCAGTTCGTCGACCACGGCCTCCAGGGAAGCCAGTTCATCCGGGAGACGATCGCCTACGTCATCGTCATGACGTTCCTCACCTTCTCGGCCTGCATGTACCTCGTGGCCCGGCAGGGAGCCCTCTACCGCTCCCGCGAGCACGTGCGCGTGCCGCGCGCCGAGATCGACGCCTTCATGGCCGCCTCCCCGCCGAGCCTCACCGTGCTCGTCCCCTCGTACTGCGAGGAGCCCTCGGTGGTGCGCTCCACGCTGCTCTCGGTGGCCCTCCAGGAGTTCCCGGGGGCCCGCACCGTGCTGCTGCTCGACGACCCGCCGAACCCCACCGACCCGGCCGCCGCCGCGAGCCTCGCGGGCTGCCGCGCCCTGCCGGGCGAGATCATGGCCCTGCTCGCCCAGCCCTACGAGCGCTTCCGCAGCTCGCTGGAGCGGCACGAGGCCGTCGCCGCCTCCGGCGGGTCCACCACCAGCGACGGGGTCCGCTCCCTGGCGCTCGACCACCGCTGGGCCGCCGAGTGGCTGCGCGAGCAGGCGGCCGCCTACCCGCGCACCTCGAACGCCGACGACTTCCTCGCCGACGAGGTCCTCGGGGCCCTCGCGACGGACATCGAGACGACCGCGCGTGCCCTCTTCGCCGCCCTCGACGAGGGGGCCGTGCTGCCGGCGGAGCGCCTCAGCCAGCTGTGTCGCCGCCTCGTGTGGACCTTCCAGGCCGACATCACCTCGTTCGAGCGCAAGAAGTACGCCCACCTCCCGCACGACGCGAACAAGGCGATGAACCTCAACGCCTACCTCGGCCTGATGGGGCGCCGGGTGCAGCAGATCCCCACCCAGCTGGGGATCGTGCTGCGCGACAGCGACGCGCCGGACGCCCTCGAGTTCCCCGACAGCGACTTCGTCCTGACCCTCGACGCCGACAGCGTGCTGCTGCGCGAGTACTGCCTGCGGCTGGTCCACCAGCTGCAGCTCCCGGGCAACGAGCGCATCGCGGTCATCCAGACGCCCTACGCGGCCTTCCGGGGCGCGAGCACCCGGCTGGAGCGCATCGCCGGCGCCACGACCGACATCCAGCACCTCGTGCACCAGGGGCTCACGTACTTCGGGGCGACCTTCTGGGTCGGCGCGAACGCGGTGATCCGCAAGGTCGCGCTCGACGACATCGTCGAGGTGTCGTACGTCGGCGGCCAGGAGGTGCGCCGGTACGTCCAGGACCGCACGGTCATCGAGGACACCGAGTCGAGCATCGACCTCATCGCGCACGGGTGGACCCTGCACAACTACCCCGAGCGCCTCAGCTACAGCGCCACCCCCACCGACTTCGGCTCCCTCGCGGTGCAGCGGGCCCGGTGGGCCAACGGTGGTCTCCTCATCGCCCCGAAGTTCTGGCGCCACGTGCGGCGGATGCGCAAGGAGGGCACCCGCGTGCCGCGCGCCGCGATCGCCCTGCGCTTCAACTACATGGCCTCGATCTGCTGGGCCAGCGTGGGGCTCGTCTTCCTCCTCGTGTTCCCCTTCGACAGCAAGCTGCTCAGCCCGATCCTGCTCGCCGCGGCGCTGCCGTACTTCCTCGCGATGTCCTCGGACCTGCACCGGCTCGGCTACAAGCGCACCGACGTCTTCCGGGTCTACGCGTTCAACCTCATCCTCCTGCCGGTCAACCTCGCCGGGACGCTCAAGTCGCTCCAGCAGGCGGCGGCCAAGTCGAAGATCGCCTTCGCCCGGACGCCGAAGGTCAAGGACCGGACCGCGGCCCCGGCCCTGCACGTCCTCAGCGCCTACCTCATCGCGGTCTTCGCCTTCACGACCCTGGCCAACGACGTCCTGACCCGCAACTGGACCAACGGCGCCTTCGCGGCCTTCAACGGCGTCCTCACGACGTACGCGATCGTCGCCTTCATCGGGGTGCGCAACTCGGTCGTCGACGTCGTCCTCGGCATCGCGCACTGGGTGCGGGTGCCGGTCAAGGCGCCGACGCCGACGTCCCCGGCCCCCGTCCAGGCCGACTGGACCTCGGTGCTCTACTTCGGTCCCGACGCCCCGGCCTCGATCGAACGAGCCCGGATCGGGGTCAGCCAGGCACCTCCGCCCCGCCGCGGCGACACCCGCGCCCGACAGAGGTCCTGATGACCACCCGCCC
>JACXUW010000054.1 GCA_014763705.1 Micrococcales bacterium
CTCCGACGGCGCGCACACCGACAGCGCCGCGACGATGGTCCCCGACCGCTCGCGCGCCGAGCGCACGGCGTCCTTCGACCCGTCGGCCTTCCCGGTGCCCCACGGCCGTGAGGAGGAGTGGCGCTTCACCCCGGTCGACCGGCTCGGCCCGTTCTTCCGCGACGAGCCGACCGGTGCCGCGCTGGGCCGCGAGGAGTCGCTGCCCGAGGGCGTCACCGTCTCGACCCTCCCGGTCGAGGCGTGGCGCGCCCTCGGCGTGCCGAAGCCCCAGGACCGCGCCGCCGCCGTCGCCGCGGCACAGAGCGGCGGCGTCACCGTCGTCGACGTGCCGGCCGAGGCCGAGCTCACCGAGCCGGTGCGGATCCGGCTCTCCGGCACCGGGTCCGACCTGGTCCACGGTCACCTGCTCGTGCGCGTCGGCCGGTTCGCGAGGGCCACGGTCGTCCTCGAGCACACCGGCACCGCCGACTACGCCGAGGTCCTCACCGTCCTCGCCGGCGACGGCTCGGACGTCACGCTCGTCACCGTCCAGGAGTGGGACGACAGCGCCCACCACCTCGCCCAGCACGACGCCGTCGTCGGTCGCGACGCCCGCGTCCGGCACATCGCCGTCACCCTCGGCGGCGGCGTGGTCCGGCTGAACACGAACGCCTCGTACACCGGACCCGGCGGCTCGTTCGAGGGCCTGGGGGTGTACTTCGCCGACGCCGGCCAGCACCTCGAGCACCGGCTGTTCGTCGACCACGAGGCGCCGCACTGCCGCAGCAACGTCGAGTACAAGGGCGCGCTCCAGGGCGAGACCGCCCGCACGGTCTGGGTCGGCGACGTCCTCATCCGGGCGTCGGCCGAGGGCACCGACACCTACGAGCTGAACCGCAACCTCCTGCTCACCGACGGCGCCCGGGCCGACTCGGTCCCGAACCTCGAGATCGAGACCGGTGAGATCGCGGGCGCCGGCCACGCCTCGGCCACCGGCCGCTTCGACGACGAGCAGCTGTTCTACCTCCAGGCGCGGGGCATCCCCGAGGACGAGGCCCGCCGTCTCGTCGTCCGCGGGTTCTTCGCGAGCGTCGTCGCCCGGATCGGCGTCCCGGAGGTCCAGGAGCACCTCATGGCCGCCATCGAGCGCGAGCTGGCCGGAGGTGTCGCCGCGTGAGCGAGCAGCTGACCACGGAGGGCTTCACCTACGTCTGCCGGCTCGACGAGCTGCCCGAGGTGGGTGCCGCCCTCGCCGAGATCGAGGGCCGGCGGGTCACCATCGTGCGCACCGAGGACGGCGACGTGCACTGCGTCGACGACACCTGCAGCCACGCCAACGTGTCGCTGTCCGAGGGCGAGCTCGACGGCTGCACCCTCGAGTGCTGGCTGCACGGCTCGCGCTTCGACCTGCGCACCGGCGAGCCCACGGGGCCGCCGGCCGTCGTCCCCATCGCCGTCCACACCGTCCGCACCGAGGGCGACGAGGTCTTCGTCGCCCTCTCCGAGGAGAGCTGAGCACCGCATGTCCACCCTTGAGATCAAGGACCTCCACGTCACCGTCGAGACCGAGCAGGGCACCAAGGAGATCCTGCGCGGCGTCACGCTGACCATCGAGTCCGGCCAGACGCACGCGATCATGGGCCCCAACGGCTCGGGCAAGTCGACCCTCGCGTACTCCATCGCCGGCCACCCGAAGTACACCGTCACCTCCGGCACCGTCACCCTCGACGGCGAGGACGTGCTCGAGATGAGCGTCGACGAGCGCGCCCGCGCCGGTCTCTTCCTCGCGATGCAGTACCCCGTCGAGGTCCCCGGCGTCACCGTCTCCAACTTCCTGCGCACCGCCAAGACCGCCGTCTCGGGCGAGGCGCCCAAGCTGCGCACCTGGGTCAAGGACGTCAAGGGCGCCATGGAGAACCTCCGGATGGACGCCGCGTTCGCCGAGCGCAACGTCAACGAGGGCTTCTCCGGTGGCGAGAAGAAGCGCCACGAGATCCTCCAGATGGAGCTGCTGCGGCCGAAGTTCGCCGTCCTCGACGAGACCGACTCCGGCCTCGACGTCGACGCTCTGCGCGTCGTCTCCGAGGGCGTCAACCGGGCCAAGGAGTCCACCGGCGCCGGCGTCCTGCTCATCACGCACTACACCCGGATCCTGCGCTACATCCAGCCGGACTTCGTCCACGTCTTCGTCGACGGCCGGATCGCCGAGGAGGGCGGCCCCGAGCTCGCCGAGCGCCTCGAGGCCGAGGGGTACGACCGCTTCCAGCCCGCCGTCACCGAGGCCTGAGATGTCCGCCGCCCCCTTCACCGACGAGGAGCTGGCCCGGCTGCGGGCCGACTTCCCGATCCTGTCGCGCACGGTGCGCGGGGGGCACCCGCTGGTCTACCTCGACTCCGGGGCCACCTCGCACAAGCCGACCGTCGTCCTCGACGCGGAGCGGCACTTCTACGAGCACACGAACGCCGCGGTGCACCGGGGCGCGCACCAGCTCTCCGAGGAGGGCACCGACGCCTACGAGTCGGCGCGCGCCACGATCGCCCGGTTCATCGGCGCGCAGCCGACCGAGGTCGTCTTCACCCGCAACGCCACCGAGGCGCTCAACCTCGTCGCGTACGCGTTCACCAACGGCACGCACGGTGGCGGTGGCGGTCGCGGAGACCGGTTCTCGCTGCGGCCCGGCGACGAGGTCCTCGTCACCGAGATGGAGCACCACGCCAACCTCATCCCGTGGCAGGAGGCCTGCCGCCGCACCGGCGCCACCCTGCGCTGGGTCCCGGTGACGGCCGACGGCAAGCTCGACCTCACCGACCTCGACAGCCTGCTCACCGAGCGCACCAAGGTCTTCGCGTTCACCCACGTCTCGAACGTGCTCGGCACCCTCAACCCGGTGCGCGAGCTCGCCGAGAAGGCGCACGCCGTCGGGGCCCTCGCGGTCCTCGACGCGTGTCAGTCGGTGCCGCACCTGCCGGTCGACGTCACCGAGCTCGGGGTCGACCTCCTCGCGTACTCGGGGCACAAGATGTTCGGTCCGCTCGGGGTCGGCGTCCTCTGGGGCCGGGCCGAGCTCCTCGACGAGATGCCGGTCTTCCTCACCGGCGGCTCGATGATCGAGACGGTGACGATGGAGTCGGCCACCTACGCGCCGGTCCCGCAGAAGTTCGAGGCCGGCGTGCCGGTCGCGGCGCAGGCGGTCGGCCTGGCCGCCGCGTGCGACTACCTCACCGCGCTCGGGATGGACCGCGTCCACGCGCACGAGCAGGCCGTCACCGAGCGCCTGCTCCGCGGCCTCGCCGAGCGTCCGTTCGTCCACGTCCTCGGGCCCGCCGACCTGCGCGACCGTGGGGGAGCGGTGGCCTTCGCGGTCGACGGGGTCCACCCGCACGACGTCGGACAGGTGCTCGACGACCGCGGTGTCGAGGTGCGCGTCGGCCACCACTGCGCGTGGCCGCTGCACCGGGCCCTTCGCGTCCCGTCGAGCACCCGGGCCTCGTTCGCCGCGTACACGACCCCCGGCGAGGTCGACGCGCTCCTCGAGGCGCTCGACCGCGTCCCGGCCGTCTTCGGCACGGAGGTGCCCGCCTGATGGACCTCTACCAGGAGCTCATCCTCGACCACTCGAAGAACCCGGTGAACCACGGGCTGCGCGAGCCGTTCGAGGGCGAGAGCCACCAGGTCAACCCGACCTGCGGCGACGAGGTGACCCTCCGGGTCCACCTCTCCGGCACCGGTGCCGACGCCGTCGTCGAGGACGTCTCGTACGACTCGATGGGCTGCTCGATCAGCGTCGCCTCCGCCTCCATCCTCGCCGAGGAGGTCACCGGCGGCAGCGTCGAGCACGCGCGGGCGACCTACGAGGCGATGCGCTCGATGCTCACGAGCAAGGGCGAGGACCCCGGCGACGAGGACGTCATCGGTGACGGCGTCGCCCTCGCCGGTGTCGCGAAGTACCCGGCGCGCGTCAAGTGCGCCCTGTTGTCCTGGGCGGCGTTCACCGACGCCCTCTACAAGGCCGAAGGAGCCACGCAGTGACCGACACCGCCACCCCCGCGAACGTCGCGGACGTCGAGGAGGCCATGCGCGACGTCGTCGACCCCGAGCTCGGGATCAACGTCGTCGACCTCGGCCTCGTCTACGGCATCACCGTCGACCCGCAGAACCACGCCGTCATCGACATGACGCTCACGTCGGCGGCCTGCCCGCTGACCGACGTCATCGAGGACCAGACCGCCGCCTCCCTCGAGGGCCTCGTCGCGTCCTACCGGGTCAACTGGGTCTGGATGCCCCCGTGGGGCCCGGACAAGATCACCGACGACGGTCGCGAGCAGCTGCGCGCCCTCGGGTTCAACATCTGAGGTGAGCACCCGCGTCGTCGAGGTCGCGCCCGAGCGCTACGACCGCTGGCGGGCCCGCTTCGACGAGAACAACCCCGACGGCCCACAACGGGTCGTCGGGGTCTCGCGTCTCGAGGCCGACCCCCTGGCCCTGCTCCTCGTCCGCCGCGGCGGCTACGCCGTGGGAGTGGCGTCCGGACCCCGGCTGACCGCGCACAAGGTGGGTACCCGCTACGTCCAGTCACGCACGGCCGCCGGGGGCTGGAGCCAGCAGCGCTTCGCCCGGCGCCGCGGCAACCAGGCCGACGAGCTGGTCGGGCTCGTCGCCGGCCACGCGGTCCGGCTGCTCACCGGTGCCGGGGCGCGGGGGCTCGTCCTCGGCGGCGACCGCGCTCTCGCCGAGTCCGTCCTCGACGACCCGCGGCTCGCCACCCTGCGGGCCCTGCCCCGGCGCGAGCTCTACGACCTGCGCGACCCCCGGCTCGCGGTCCTGGAGACCGCCCTCGAGCGGGCGCGCGCGGTCCGGGTCACCATCGAGGAGTGACCCGCCCGCCCCACTACTCGTGGTGCTGCGCGATGTTGACGACCGTGCCGCCCGGGGCGCGGACGAAGAACCGGCGGACCCCCCACTCCTCGGTGACCAGCGGGTGGACGACCTCGACCCCGGCCGCGACGGCCTCGGCCCAGGCGGCGTCCACGTCGTCGACCTTGACGGTGAGGGCGGAGTCCGCCGGCGCGGTGGCGTCGCCGGAGACCAGCTGGACGTGGACGCCGTTCTCCGGCGAGGTGTAGCGCGCCACCCAGCCGAGGTTCATCTCCTCGGTGGACAGGCCGAGCAGGTCCTGCCAGAACGGCCGCGCCTCCTCGATGTCCGGCACGTTGAGGTTCGGCGTGATGCCCATGACCCGCATCAGGTCCTCCTTGTCCGTGGGTCCCCTCCGTCGATCCTGCTGCCGCGCAGGCCGGTTGTCCACCACCGGGCCCGTCAGGAACGGAGAAGCGACCGGCCGGGCCGTGCGCCACGATGGGGCGACAGCCACCGCACGAGAGAAGGAGAGCACCGTGAGCGCAGCGAAGAAGACCGCCGCCAGCACCCTGAGCGACGTCGAGAAGGCCGCCCTCAAGGCGACCGTGGCCGAGCGCCGGGCCGCCGCGAAGGGGGCCAAGGCCGAGGACGACGTCAAGGCGGTCCTCGACGCCATCGCGAAGATGGACGACGGCGACCGGGCCCTGTGCGGCCGGCTCCACGAGATCATCACCGAGGCGGCCCCGGAGCTCGCGCCGCGCACCTGGTACGGCATGCCGGCCTACGCGAAGGACGGCAAGGTCCTGCTCGCGGTGAAGAACTCCGGCAAGTTCGGGCAGCGCTACACGAGCCTGGAGTTCCAGGACGTCGCGCAGCTCGACGGCGGCTCGATGTGGCCGGTCGCCTGGGCCGTCACGCAGCTGACGAAGGCCGGCGAGAAGGACGTCGCGGCCCTCGTCCGCAAGGCGGTCGGCTGAGCCGGGGGCGCCCCGTGGCGGCGGTCACTCGACCGGCGCCCCGGTGAAGGTGTCGCACTGGTTGAGGTCGCCGGTCCGGTAGCCCTGGAGGAACCACTTCTGGCGGGCCGCCGACGACCCGTGCGTCCACGTCTCGGGGGTGACCCGGCCGGAGGTGGCCTGCTGGATGCGGTCGTCGCCGACCGCCGAGGCGGCCGAGAGGGCGGAGCGGATGTCGGCATCGGTCAACGGCTCGAGGTACGGGGTGCCGGTGTCCGAGTCCGGCACGGTCGTCGCGTGCTGCACCCACACGCCGGCGAGGCAGTCGGCCATCAGCTCGGTCTTCACCGACCCGGACTCCGCGCCCTGCGGGTCCTGCTGGGCCCTGCCGAGCAGCCCGAGCTGGTCCTGCAGCGCGTGCCCGTACTCGTGCGCGACGACGTACTCCTGGGCCAGCGCCCCGGAGTCCGCCCCGAACTGCTGGGTCAGCACCTGGAAGAAGCTCGCGTCGATGTAGACCTGCTTGTCGAGCGGGCAGTAGAACGGCCCGACCTGGTTGCTCGCGGTGCCGCACGCCGACTGCGTGGCGCCGTCGTAGAGGACGGTCTGCGTGGGCTGCCACCGACGCTTGTACCGGGTCAGCTCGCTCTCCCAGAACGCCTGGACGGCGTTGACCGTGCCGACGACCCGGCACACGTCGCTGCGGTTGGCATCCGCTCCGGTCCTGCACTCGGAGAACGCGTTCGGATCCTGGTCGCCGGCCGCCTGCACCTGGTTCGTGTCGAACGGGCTGGTGCCGCCGCCGGTGGGCAGCTGCGAGGGGTCGATGCCGAAGACGAGGCCGAGGATCAGCAGGATGATGCCGCCGATGCCGCCCCCGACGACGAGCCCGCCGGGAGCTCCGCGGCCACCCCCGCTGCCGGAGCGTACCTGCGAGGTGTCGAGCGTGACGTTCTCGTTGAAGCTCATCGGCTGCCTCCGTGCTCGGCCGGGTGCCGGGGCACCGCCCGGCGCGACCTAGACTAGAGGGACGCCGGGCCCGCGTGCCGTCCTCGCCGCACCGTCCCCGCCGACCCCCGAGACCCGGAAGGCCCCACCGTGATCACCGCTGCGTCCGTCGAGCTGCGCGCGGGCTCCCGCCTGCTCCTCGACGGCGCGACCTTCCGGGTCGCGCCGGGTGACCGGATCGGCCTCGTCGGCCGCAACGGGGCCGGCAAGACCACGCTGACCAAGACCCTCGCCGGGGTGACGCAGCCGGCCGCCGGCACGGTCACCCGCTCCGGCGAGGTCGGCTACCTGCCGCAGGACCCGCGCACCGGCGACCTGCACGTCTCGGCGCGCGACCGCGTCCTGTCCGCCCGCGGCCTCGACACCATCGTGCGCGACCTGCGGGCCGCGGAGCACGCGATGGCCACCGAGACCGGCGAGAAGCAGGAGCGCGCGATGCGTCGCTACGCGCGGCTCGACGCCGAGTTCGGTGCGGCCGGCGGCTACGCGGCCGAGTCCGAGGCCGCCCGGATCGCGGCCGCGCTCGGTCTCGAGGAGCGGCTCCTCGACCAGGAGATCGGCACCCTGTCGGGTGGCCAGCGCCGCCGCGTCGAGCTGACCCGCATCCTCTTCAGCGGCGCCGAGACCCTCCTCCTCGACGAGCCGACCAACCACCTCGACGCCGACTCCATCGCGTGGCTGCGCGACCACCTCAAGGGCTACCGCGGCGGCCTCGTCGTCATCAGCCACGACGTCGAGCTGCTCGACGTCGTCGTCAACAAGGTCTTCCACCTCGACGCCAACCGGGCCGAGCTCGACCAGTACAACCTCGGCTGGAAGGCCTACCTCCAGCAGCGCGAGACCGACGAGCGGCGGCGCAGGCGGGAGCGGGCCAACGCCGAGAAGAAGGCGTCGGCGCTCATGGCCCAGGCCGACAAGATGCGCGCCAAGGCGACGAAGACGGTCGCCGCGCAGAACATGCAGCGCCGGGCCGAGCGCCTCCTCGGGGGCCTCGAGGCCGAGCGGGCCCAGGACAAGGTCGCCCGGCTGCGCTTCCCGAAGCCCTCCCCGTGCGGTCGGACACCCTTGCGGGCCACCGGGCTCTCGCGCTCGTACGGGTCGGCCGAGGTGTTCACCGACGTCGACCTCGCCATCGACCGCGGCTCCCGGGTCGTCGTCCTCGGGCTGAACGGCGCGGGGAAGACGACGCTGCTGCGGCTGCTCGCCGGCGTCGACCAGCCGGACACCGGGCAGGTCGAGCCGGGCCACGGCCTCAAGCTCGGCTACTACGCGCAGGAGCACGAGAACCTCGACGTCGGGCGCACCGTCCTGGAGAACATGAAGTCGGCCGCGCCCGACCTCGGCGAGACCGAGGTCCGCAAGGTGCTCGGCTCCTTCCTCTTCACCGGCGACGACGTCCTCAAGCCGGCCGGCGTCCTCTCCGGCGGCGAGAAGACCCGGCTCTCGCTGGCCCTGCTCGTCGTCTCGTCGGCCAACGTGCTGCTCCTCGACGAGCCGACGAACAACCTCGACCCGGCGTCCCGCGACGAGATCCTCGGCGCCCTGCGCACCTACGAGGGTGCCGTCGTCCTCGTCACGCACGACGAGGGTGCGGTCGACGCGCTCGAGCCCGAGCGCATCCTCCTGCTCCCCGACGGCGTCGAGGACCTCTTCAGCGCGGACTACCGCGAGCTCGTCACGCTGGCCTGAGCGTCCGCAGCACGTGCGCGGCGACCGCGTCGCGGGCCCGCCGCCCCTCGGGTGTGGGCAGCAGCGGGTAGTCGTGCGGGGACCCCGGCTCGACGTGGAGGGCCAGGTCCGCCGTCGGGGGAGCCAGGGCGACGAGGCGCTCGCAGTCGGGGCGGCAGATGTCGTGCGAGCCCACGAACACCGCCGTGGGCGGGAGCCGGGAGAGGTCGCCGTACAGCGGGCTCACGGCCGGGTCGGTGAGGTCCGCTCCCGCCGCCCAGTGCTCGGCGATGGGTCGCATCCCGGCCCGGGTCAGCCAGGGGTCGCGACGCTCGACGGCGTCGATGGCGGGGTTCCCCAGGGACAGGTCGAGCCACGGGGCGATGAGCGTCAGCCCGGCGACCGTGCCGTCACCCGCGTGCCGCTGGGCGTGGAGCAGGGCCAGGGTGCCGCCCGCCGAGTCGCCGAGCAGGTGGACCGGCCCGTCGGGCACGAGACGCTCGTGGAGGGCGGCGAGGAAGGTGCGCGCGTCGGAGACGACGTGCGCCGGCGCGAGCGGGTACCGGGCGACCTGGACCTCACGGCCGGTCGCGTCGGCGAGGTGGGCCACGAACGTCCAGTGCTGCGGCTGGATGCCGTTGACGAAGGCGCCGCCGTGCAGGTTGACGAGCGTCCCGGGGCCGCCGGCCACGGCCGGACGCAGCGTCACCAGCTCGCCACCGGCCAGCGGCACGGTGGTCGCCCGCGACCGCAGCTCGTCCGGCAGCGGGGCCGCCGGCAGCGCGACGGCCAGGCTGCGCCGCCCGGCCTCGACGGTGCGGTATCGCTTCTTGCGGGTGGCGCGCAGGTAGGCCCGGACCGCGAGGGTCTGCCAGCTCGTCATCCGGTACCGCCGCTCAGCCCGGGATCGCCGGGAGCCGCTCGAGGGCCGCGGCGACCGACTGCTGGAGCTCGGTGTCCTCCCACGTGTGGTCGACGAGGTCGCCGCGCAGGTAGGCGTCGTAGGCGGGCAGGTCGAGGTGGCCGTGGCCGCAGAGGGCCGTGAGGATGACCTTCGCCTCCCCGGTCTCGATGCACGCGATGGCCTCGTCGACGGCGGCCGCGACGGCGTGCGTCGGCTCGGGTGCCGGGACGATGCCCTCGGTCCGCGCGAAGAGGACGCCGGCGGCGAAGCAGTCCTTCTGGGTCTTGGCGACCGCCTCGATGAGCCCTTCCTCGTAGAGGTGGCTGACCAGCGGGCTCATCCCGTGGTAGCGCAGGCCGCCGGCGTGGATCGGGTCGGGGATGAAGTCGTGGCCGAGGGTGTGCATCTTGAGCAGCGGCGTCATCCCCGCGACGTCGCCGAAGTCGTAGGCGTACGTGCCCTGGGTCAGCGAGGGGCAGGAGGCCGGCTCGACGGCGCGGACCACCGGACCGGCGCCGCCCGCGGCGAGCTTCTCCCGGAGGAAGGGGAAGGTGAGCCCGCCGAAGTTCGAGCCGCCACCGGTGCACCCGACGACGAGGTCGACCCGCTCGCCGACCTTGGCGAGCTGGAGCAGCGCCTCCTCACCGATCACCGTCTGGTGCAGCAGCACGTGGTTGAGGACCGACCCGAGCGCGTAGTTCGCCGTCGGGTCCTGCGCGGCGACCTCGACCGCCTCGCTGATCGCCACCCCGAGCGAGCCGGGGGAGTGCGGGTCCGCGGCGAGGATGGCGCGGCCGGCCTGGGTGAGGTCGGACGGGCTCGGGTGCACGACCCCGCCGAAGGTCTCGATCATCATCTTCCGGTACGGCTTGGCGTCGTACGAGGCGCGGACCTGCCACACCTCGCACTCGAGGCCGAACTGGGCGCAGGCGAAGGAGAGCGCCGTGCCCCACTGCCCCGCGCCGGTCTCGGTCGTCAGTTTCCGCACACCGGCCTTGGCGTTGTAGTACGCCTGCGGCACAGCAGTGTTCGGCTTGTGCGAACCGGCCGGTGACACGCCTTCGTACTTGTAGTAGATGCGCGCCGGCGTGCCGAGCGCCTTCTCGAGGCGGTGCGCCCGGTAGAGGGGCGAGGGCCGCCACAGCCGGTAGACGTCCTGGACCTCCTCCGGGATGTCGACGAAGCGCTCGGTCGTCACCTCCTGGGCGATGAGGTCCATCGGGAAGATCGCCGCGAGGTCGTCGGGTCCGACCGGCTGGCCGGTGCCCGGGTGCAGCGGCGGCGGAGGAGGCGTCGGCAGGTCGGCGAGGAGGTTGTACCAGCGGGTCGGCATCTCGTCCTCGTCGAGCAGGACCTTGTGGCGCAGCGGGTCGGGCACGGCATCCTCCGGGCGTCGTCGGTGACGGGGCGTGCGGTCATCGTCGGTGGTGCCCGGGAGCCGCACAAGGGGGTGACCACCGGGTGGGGGAACAGGTGTGGGCGCTCGGTGGTTGACTGGCGAGCACCGACACCGAGGAGACCGAGACCGATGAGCATGATGGGCTGGCAGGCGCTGCACAGCCTGAGCCGCGACTCGAGCGTGCGGGAGCGACGGCTGGCCCCCGGCACGACGCGCCGCGTGCTCGGCTACGCCCGCCCGTACCGGACCGCGATCGCCTGGTTCCTCGGCCTCGTCGTCGTCGAGTCCGTCCTCGTGGTCGCGACCCCCCTGCTCCTCAAGTCGATCATCGACGACGGCATCTACCCGAAGGACTCCGGCGTCGTCGTCCGGCTCTCCCTGCTCGTCGCCGCCCTCGCCGTCCTCGCCGGGGCACTGACCCTCGTCGAGAGGTGGTTCTCCGCGCGGATCGGCGAGGGCCTCATCTACGACCTGCGCACCCAGGTGTTCTCGCACGTGCTCCGGCAGCCGGTCGCGTTCTTCACCCGGGCCCAGACCGGTGCGCTCGTCACCCGCCTCGGCAACGACGTCATCGGGGCGCAGCAGGCGTTCACCTCGGTGCTCTCCAGCGTCGTGAGCAACGCGATCACCCTCGTCCTCATCGTCGGCGCGATGGCCCTGCTCTCCTGGCAGCTGACCCTCGCTGCCCTGTTCCTCGTCCCCTTCTTCCTCGTGCCCGCGCGCTTCATGGGTCGCCGCCTCGCGAGCCTCGCCCACGAGCAGATGGTCCAGAACGCCGACCTCGGCACCCGGATGACCGAGCGGTTCAACGTCGCGGGGGCCCTCTTGGTCAAGCTCTTCGGCCGGCCCGCCACCGAGGACGACGAGTACGCCGTCCGGGCGGCACGGGTGCGCGACATCGGGGTGCGCATCGCGGTCAACCGGTCGGTCTTCTTCGTCGCGCTCACGCTCGTCGCCTCGCTCGCCACGGCGATGGTCTACGGGGTCGGTGGCGTCATGGCCGTCGGGGGGTCGCTGACGGTGGGCACGCTCATCGCGCTCACCGCCCTGCTCGCGCGCCTCTACGGCCCGCTGACGGCCATCTCCAACGTCCGCGTCGACATCATGACGGCGCTCGTCTCCTTCGAGCGCGTCTTCGAGGTCCTCGACCTCGAGCCGCTCGTCGCGGAGGCGCCCGACGCGCGGCCGGTGCCGCCGGGTCCGGTGCGCGTCGAGGTCGACGGCGTCGGGTTCTCCTACCCCTCTGCCGACGAGGTCTCGCTGTCCTCGCTCGAAGCCACCGCGACCGGCGACCGGCGGGGGAGCGGGCCGGTGCTGCGCGACGTCTCGTTCACCGTGGAGCCGGGCACTCTCGTCGCGCTCGTCGGCCCGAGCGGGGCGGGCAAGACGACGATCACCTCGCTCGTCGCGCGCCTGTACGACCCCACCGAGGGCGCGGTGCGGATCAACGGCCTCGACCTGCGGGAGGCGACCGGCGAGTCGCTGCACGCCGCCGTCGGAGTGGTCACCCAGGAGGCGCACCTCTTCCACGACACGATCCGGGCCAACCTCGCCTACGCCGCCCCGGACGCGACGGAGTCGCAGATGGTCGCGGCCCTGCGGGCGGCCCAGGTCTGGCCGCTCATCGACGCCCTGCCCTCCGGCCTCGACACGGTGGTCGGCGACCGCGGACACCGGCTCTCCGGTGGCGAGAAGCAACGCCTGGCCATCGCCCGGCTGCTCCTCAAGGGGCCCGGGCTCATCGTCCTCGACGAGGCGACGGCGCACCTCGACAGCGAGTCCGAGCAGGCCGTCCAGCGAGCCCTCGACGAGGCGCTGCGCGACCGCTCCGCCCTCGTCATCGCCCACCGGCTCTCCACGGTCCGGCACGCCGACGAGATCCTCGTCGTCGACGACGGCCGGATCGTCGAGCGGGGCACGCACGCCGAGCTCGTCCGGCGCGGCGGGCTCTACGCCGACCTCCACCGCACCCAGTTCGCCGAGCAGGACGACGCCGCGGTCACGGCCTGAGCCGCTGACACCCGGTCAGGCGTCCTCCTCGTCCCAGATCCGCACCTTCTTCGGCTTCGGCGGGTACTTCTCGGGGTGGGCCAGCCGCTCCTCGCGGCGCAGGCCGAAGCCGACGAGGACGAACCCGGCGATCGTGCCCATCCACCACTGGTAGGCGTAGGCGAGGTGCGGGCCGAGGCTGCGGTCCGGGGGAGCGAGCGGCTGCGGACGGGGCGGGGTCGCGCCGTCGGCGGTCCGCTCGGACTGGAGCAGCACGTACC
>JACXUW010000492.1 GCA_014763705.1 Micrococcales bacterium
CGTCCGCGACCTCGGCTCGACCAACGGCACGACGGTCGCGCTGCCCGGCGAGGAACCGGTCCGCCTCCGCCCGACCGAGGACCAGGGCATCGAGCCCGGCACCGTCATCACCCTCGCCGACGAGGTCTCCCTCACCTACGAGGTCGAGGGGTGAGCCCGAGCGACGCCCCGGACATCCCGGGCCTCACCTTCGTGCGCCCGCTGGGGTCGGGTGGGTACGCCGACGTCTACCTCTACGAGCAGCAGTCCCCGCGGATGAACGTCGCGGTCAAGGTGCTCAAGCGCCAGGGCCTGACGGCGGCCATCCGGCGGCAGTTCGTCGACGAGGCGAACACGATGGCCCAGCTCGCCGACCACCCGTTCATCGTCCAGGTGTTCCGGTCCGAGCAGACCGCCGACGGTGGCGCGTACCTCGTCATGAAGTACTACCCGCCGCCGAACCTCGCGCAGCGGGCCAAGGCCGAGCGGCTCTCGGTCGAGGAGGTGCTGCGCAGCGGCATCCAGCTGGCCAGCGCCGTCGAGACCGCGCACCGGGCGGGCATCATCCACCGCGACATCAAGCCGGCGAACGTCCTCGTCAGCCAGTACGGACAGCCCGGGCTCACCGACTTCGGCATCGCCGGCCGCGGCGGGCACGCCGAGGACGTCGACGAGGACGTGGGGGTCTCGGTGCCGTGGTCGGCGCCCGAGGTGCTCTACGGGCAGTCCAACGGCGACGCCCGCAGCGACGTCTACTCGCTCGCCGCGACCCTGTGGCACCTCCTCGTCGGGCGCTCGCCGTTCGAGCAGCCGGGCGGGGACAACTCGGCGTACGCCCTCATGCCCCGCATCCGCGCGACGCCGCTGCCGACGACCGGCCGCGCGGACGTCCCGGTGTCGCTCGAGCGGCTGCTCGCGCACGCGATGGCCAAGAACCCGGACGCCCGGCCGCAGACCGCCCTCGAGCTGGCCCGTGGCCTCCAGGCGGTCGAGCGCGAGCAGCGGCTGCCGAGCACCGCCCTCGTCGTGCTCGACGAGCGGGGCAACAGTGCCGTCGCGGAGCTGCCGTCGGCCCGGACCGCGGACGACCACGACCGCACGAGCGTGCGGGCGGTCTCCGTGCCCGCGGGCCCGGCGCCGACGGCGCCGTCCGGCCCGGTCGAGGAGGAGGACGAGGACGAGCCCGCCACCATCAGCGGCGGCGTGGTCCTCGGGGTCCTCGCCCTGCTCGTCGCCGTCACCGTCGGGGTCGTCGTGTGGGCGGTGGGCCGCGGCGACGACACCGCGCCGCCGACGCCCGCCCAGAGCACTCGCACCTCGACCTCCGCGCCGAGCCGGGCCGTGGACTACCCGGAGCAGCCGGCCATCGACGCGCGCAGCGCTGCGGGCTCGGTGACGTTCTCCTGGAACTACGTCGGGGCCGAGAAGGGCGACTTCTTCCAGCTGCACGTCGCCGGGTCGGAGGCGGCGGTGCCGACCGCACCGGTCACTCCCGTCGGCGACGCCACGCGCTTCACGGTGAAGGCCGGCGCCGGGAAGACGGTCTGCGCCCAGGTCGCGGTCTCGCGCAAGTCGGGGATCCGCTCCCCGTTCTCGGCCATCCGATGCGAGACGGCCGGATGACCGGCCCTGAGGTGGGGGGGACGCCGTGGGCGTGACCATCGAGTACTGCGGCGAGGAGTTCGTCGCTCCCGAGGACCGGCCGCTGACCATCGGCCGGGTCGCCGACGTCGAGGTCGACGACAACCCGTACCTGCACCGGGTCTTCCTCCAGGTGCACCACGAGCACGGGCTGTGGTGGCTGACCAACGTCGGCTCGACCCTCAGCGCGACGGTCGCCGACAAGAAGGGGCTGTTCCAGGCGTGGCTCAGCCCGGGGGCGCGCATCCCGCTGGCCCTCGAGGCGTTCACGGTGTGGTTCACCGCCGGTCCGACGACGTACGACTTCGACGTCCTCGTCGACGACACCCCGTTCGTGTCGGTCGAGACGGCCGCCGAGCTCGAGCCCGAGGACTCCACCGCGCAGACGACGGTGGGCCGGGTGTCGATGACACCGGACCAGAAGCTGCTCGTCGTCGCGCTGTGCGAGAGCTTCCTGCGCACGACGTACGCCGGTGGGGGACAGATCCCTTCGTCCGCGGACGCCGCAGAACGCCTGGGCTGGACGGTGACCAAGTTCAACCGGAAGCTGGACAACGTGTGCCAGAAGCTCGCCGACGCGGGCACCCGGGGGCTGCACGGAGGGCCGGGCCGGCTCGCGAGCAACCGCAAGGCCCGGCTCGTCGAGCACGCGCTCTCGACCCGGATGGTCACCGAGACGGACCTGCGCCTGCTGCCCGAGCCCGGCGGCGCCCCGACCCCCTGACCC
>JACXUW010000493.1 GCA_014763705.1 Micrococcales bacterium
GCGCGCAAGGACGCCGACCTCGACGTCTCGGACCGGATCCACCTCGAGGTCTCCGGCGACCCCGAGGTCGAGGCGGCCGTCGAGGCGCACGGGGACCTGCTGGCGGGGGAGACCCTCGCCGAGCGGGTCGAACCCCTCATGGCGCCCGACGGCGAGCGGGTCGCGGTCGTCACGGTCGGTGACGGCCACAAGGCCCACGTGCGGGTGACTCGCCGCTGACCGGAGTCGTGTGCCCGGGTGGTCGCCCCGACGGCCACCCGAGCACACGACCCGGACGATGCGGGAGGATGGGGCGGTGAGCCCTGCACCCGACGCCGCCCAGCGCGAGGCCGCGCACGCCCTCGAGGTCCGCAAGCGGATGCGCGAGGTGGAGGAGGCCATCCTCTCCCGCGCACCGGAGCACGACCTCCAGCCCTCGCTCGACCGGATCGCCGCCGTCATGGAGCTCCTCGGCGACCCCCAGCGCACCTTCCCGGTCATCCACGTCACCGGCACCAACGGCAAGACGAGCACGGCCCGGATCATCGAGTCGGTGCTGCGCGAGATGGGCCTGAAGACCGGCCGGTTCACCAGCCCGCACCTGCACTCGATGCTCGAGCGGATCGCGGTCGGCGGCCGCCCGGTCGACGCCGAGCGCTTCCTCGCCGCCTGGGACGACGTCAGCCCGATCATCGAGATCGTCGACGCCCGCTCGCTCGAGTCGGGGGGGCCCCGGATGACCTACTTCGAGGTCCTCGTCGCCGTCGCGTACGCCGCCTTCGCCGACCTCCCGGTCGACGTCGCGGTCGTCGAGGTCGGGATGGGCGGCACCTGGGACGCCACGAACGTCGTCGACGCGCCGGTCTCGGTCGTCACGCCGATCGACGTCGACCACCGGCACTTCCTCGGCGACACCCCGGAGGCCATCGCGCACGAGAAGGCGGGCATCATCAAACCCGACGGCATCGCGGTGTCCGGGGTGCAGGAGCACCGCGAGGCCGCCGAGGTGCTCATCGACCGCGCGGCCGAGGTCGGCGCCCGGATCGTCTTCGAGGGCAACGACTTCGGTGTCACCGAGCGCGACGTCGCGGTCGGTGGCCAGCAGCTCTCGCTGCGCGGCCTGGCCGGCGACTACCCCGACCTCTACCTCCCGCTGCACGGCGGGCACCAGGCCCAGAACGCGGCCGTGGCCGTCGCCGCCGTCGAGGCGTTCGTCGGCGGGGGCGAGCAGGCCCTCGACCTCGACGTGCTGCGGGCGGGGCTCGCGGCGGTCGAGTCGCCCGGACGGCTCGAGATCGTGCGGCGCAGTCCGACGGTGCTCGTCGACGCCGCGCACAACCCGGCCGGGGCCCGCGCGCTGCGCCAGGCGCTCGAGGACGCCTTCACCTTCGTCAAGCTCGTCGGCGTCGTCGCGGTCATGGCCGACAAGGACGCCGCCGAGATGCTCGAGGTGCTCGAGCCGGCCCTCGACGAGGTCGTCGTCACCCGCAACACCTCGCCCCGCTCGATGCGGCCCCGCGAGCTCGGTGCGCTGGCGGCGGAGATCTTCGGCGAGCACCGGGTCACCGTCGTCGACGACCTCCCCGACGCCCTCGACCGCGCGGCCGGCCTCGCCGACGAGGGCGGCGTGGCCGGCGGAGTGCTCGCGACCGGTTCGGTGGTCACCGCCGCCGAGGTGCGGATGCTGCTCGGCACGACCGACGTCTGAGCCCGCGGCCGCGCCAGGGCCTCAGAGCCAGCCGGCCTCGCGGGCGATCCGCACGGCGTCGGCCCGGTTGCGCGCGGTCGTCTTGCCGATGACCGAGCTGAGGTGGTTGCGGACCGTCCCCTCGGACAGGTGGAGGGTCCGGGCGAGCTGGGCGATCGTCGCGCCACTCGCCGCCGCCCGGAGCACCTCGGTCTCGCGCGGTGTGAGCGGGGAGTCACCGAGCGCCAGGGAGTCGGCCGCGAGCGCCGGGTCGACGACGCGCAGGCCGGCGTGCACGCGGCGCACGGCATCGGCGAGGGCGTGCGCCGGGGTGTCCTTGACGACGAACCCGGACGCCCCCGCCTGCATCGCCCGGCGGAGGTAGCCGGGTCGGCCGAAGGTCGTGACGACGAGGACGCGCACGTCCGGGTGCCGTTCGCGCAGACGGGTGGTGGCGTCGATGCCGTCGCCCCCCGGCATCTCGACGTCCATGAGCACGACGTCCGGCAGCGTCGCGCCGACGACGCGCACGACCTCCTCGCCGTCCTCGGCCTGACCGACCACCTCGAGGTCGGGCTCGAGGTCGAGCAGTGCCGCCAGCGCCCCGCGGACGAGGGCCTGGTCGTCGGCGAGGACGAGGCGGATGGGGGTCACGGCTCGCCCCCGGGGACGGT
>JACXUW010000494.1 GCA_014763705.1 Micrococcales bacterium
CGCCGCGCAGGCCTCCTCGGACGGAAAGGTGCCGTGCCAGGTGTCGACCCCGGGCTCGTCGACCCAGCGTTGCAGCGAGGACTCGGAGCGGGCGCGGACGGCCCGCTGCCGCAGCAGGTCCGGGGAGATGCGGGCGAGGACCCGGCGGACCCGTCGTCGCAGCGCCGTCGCGGTGTCGTGCTCGAGGTGGTCGTCGATCGTGGTGACCACCGTGGCCGCGACCTCGGCGGGCACCCCCTCCAGCTCGAAGGCCACGACCCCGGCCCGGAGGGCGTCGAGGCGGACCGCGGCCATCGCCGTGTGCAGTCCGCCGAGGCCGGTCCGGGTGTCCGTGCCGTCGGGGCCGTCGGCGGCGCGCCGGACGGCGTCACGGACCCGGCGCTCCGCGTGCGCCGCGGAGAGGCACAGCACGCCGGAGACGACCGGGGCGCGTCGACGGAGAGACGTGACCGGGCACCCGGCGGGTCTCGACGAGCGTGCCGTCCTCGGCGAGCTCGGTCTCGAGGGCGGCGAGCGACGCGATCGCGGTGTCCTGCACCGCGGTCGCGAGGTTGACGAGGGCCTGGAGCTCACCGACGAGGGCGGCGTGGTCCTCGACGGAGCCGGCGAGCAGAGCGTCGGGGGCGGCCTCGCTGAGGAGCGTTCGCGCCGCGCGCGTGACCGCCACCAGGTGCTGCGTCGTGGCCATCGGCTCCCCCTCCCCTCGAGGCCGTCATCCTACCGGACACCCGTTCGAAGAGCAAGCACATCCATCGCCCAATCGCCTTGCGGTGGACGGAGATCGGAACAATTATCGCAGCGAGTCAGAGACCCTTCATCCGGTGCACCCGGAGGGCCAGGGCGAGGGTCAGCCGCAGCTGCGGGTCGGTCGTGAACGGGCCGAGCATCCGCTCCAGCTTGGCGATCCGGTAGCGCAGCGTGTTGTAGTGGAAGAACAGCCGGCGCGCGGTCTCGGCGACGTTGAGGTTGGTGTCGATGAGCACCGAGAGCGTGTTGCGCAGGTCGGCGTTCTCGGGGACGTCGTCGGTGGCCAGCTCGCGCAGGCTCTCGGTGACGAAGCGGCGCAGGTCGGCCGACTCGGGCACGAGGGCGAGCAGGCGGTAGATGCCGAGCCGGTCGAAGTGCGCGACACCGGAGTCGCCGTTGACCTGCCGGCCGACGTGGACGGCCGTCAGCGCCTCCTCGTAGGCCCGCGGCAGGTCGGCGGGACTCGTGACGAGCCGTGAGACGCCGGTCGAGAAGGTGCGCCGGCCGCCGCCGCCGTCCCCGCGGACCACGCGCACCAGCTCGCCGACCGGGCGCAGCACCGTCTCGGCGTCGGCGTCCGCATCCACCGGCAGCAGGACGACGACCTCCTGGCTGAAGCCGGCGACCGCCACCGAGGTGTCGCGCGAGCGGACGGCCTGCGTCCACGCGCGGACGAAGCGGTCCTGGAGCCCGCGCACCTCCTCGGCGCTGCGGGTCGACTCGGCGTCGTTCTCGTCGGTCTCGGCGGCCACGACGACGAGCGGCCGGTCGATGTCCCAGCCGAGGGACGCGGCGTGCGACGCCGTGTCGGCGGGGTCGCCGGCGCGCCCGGCCAGCGCGTCGCGGAGGAACTCGGCGCGGTACTTGCCCTCGACCGCCGCGACGGCCTGCTCCTTGGTGATGGCCAGGGCAGCGACCGTCGCCGCGCGCTCGAGCATGTGCACGTCGGTGGGGCTGAGCGGCGGTCCGGGAGAGAAGGCGCCGAGCATCCCGAGGTCGGAGGACCCGGCGACGATGCGGACGAACGCGCGCGCGGGGTCCGCGCTCCCCGACGGGTTGCGCGAGCCGACCGGCTCGTCCTCGACGAGGAGCCGGCCGGTGCGGTCGAAGCACGGCAGGTCGGTGACGGAGTCGGTGCCCTCGAGCGAGCCGGCGCTCGCGAGCAGCCGACCGTCGGTGGTCGTCACCGTCGCCGCGCCGCCGAAGAAGCCGGCGACCGCGGCCGCCACCTCGGGCAGCCCGCCGCCGTCGAGCACGACCCGGACGAGGACGCGGTGCACCTCGTCCTCGCGCGCGAGCAGCGCCTGCTGGTGCTCGACGAGGGCGGCCAGGGCGGCGTGGTCGCGTGACGCGCCCGGCCCATCGGCCGGCGCGCCGGCTGGCAAGGTCTGTGCGCGATCGGCGCCATCGTTGGCAACTCTGACCATCCGGACACTGTAACGGCGTCACTAGCGTCTCCGTATGCCCTCGCCGGACCGCACCCGCCCGACCGGGCCGCGCGTGCTCCCGGGGGCGGTCTCGCCGCTCACCGCCGACCTCGTCCACGGCCGGCCGCGACGCTGCGCGGTGCTCGCCGGCTCGCGGGTCG
>JACXUW010000055.1 GCA_014763705.1 Micrococcales bacterium
GGCCGGGGGTGGCCGCGGCGGTGGCCCTCGACGGCGAGGGCCACGCCAACCCGGTGCTGGCCGGCTACCGGGTCGACGCCGTCCGTGCGGCCTTCCCGGGCCCGGTGCAGGGCGGTCGGGCCAAGCGGCTCCTGGACCTCCCGCACGTGCTCGTGGCGGTCCCCGGGGTGGGATCCCACGACGTCGACACGCCGTCGGACCTGGCGCGGCTTCGTCGGGAGTGGCACGGCTGACCTCTCGGTTCGGTCTGGGAGGGGCGGCCCCGTCGGGCAGGGGTCTCGCGGGGCCGCCCCGGTCGGTGGGGTGGGTCAGCTGGGACGGGCGGCGCCGCGGCGGGCATAGCGCCACCAGGTGATGGCGACGCACATGACGGCCCACGCGATGCCGATGGCGTAGAAGGCGACAGGCCCGAGGGTGGTGACGCCGACGCCGAAGAAGAACGGTCCGAAGGCGGCGATCGCCGCGGTCCAGCCGATCACGCCGCCGGCCTGCCGGCGCTCGAAGATCATCGGCATCTGCTTGAAGGTCGAGGCGTTGCCGATGCCGCTGAAGAGGAAGATCGCGAGCATCCCCCAGAGGAACTGGCTGAAGCCACCTTGGAGGGCCGCCGCCGAGGAGGTGTCGGGCGTCAGCGCCGGGATCGTCCACGCGATCGACCCGATGAGCCCGACGCCGCTGACGAGGGTCCACACCGCGCCGCCGGTGCGGTCGGTCAGGGGGGCGAAGAGGACCCGGGCCCCGGCACCGACGAGGGGGCCGAGGAAGACGTACTTCACCGCGTCCGGGACGACGTAGCCGGCGACGAGCACGGTGGCCGAGGCGCCGGTGCCCTTGACGATGTCGGTGTTGCCGCTGCCGTAGAGGTTGGTCATGAGCAGGCCGAACTGCGCGGCCAGGCCGGAGAAGGTGCCGAAGGTCATGATGTAGAGGACCGTCATCCACCAGGTGTCCTGGGTGCGGAAGATGTCGAACTGCTGGCGGATGTTCGCCTTGACCGGCACCGACCGGAGCATCGTCCAGGCGAGGGCGGCTCCGACGAGCATGAGCGGGATCCACACGAACGCGGCGTTCTGGTACCAGACCGTCGTCGCCGGCTTGCCGGGGACCGCGAGCTGCTGGCTGCCCCCGAACACGGCCAGGGCCGAGAGCGCGACGAGGTAGGGGGTGAGGAGCTGGACGAGGGAGACGCCGAAGTTGCCCAGCCCGGCCTGCAGGCCGAGGGCCGTCCCCTGCATGCGGCGCGGGAAGAAGTACGAGGTGCTCGGCATGAAGCCGGAGAACGCGCCGCCGCCGATGCCGGCGAGGAAGGCGAGCACCATGAGCTCCCAGTACGGCGCCGTGGGCGACTGCACCCGCACGCCCCAGCCGAGGGTCGAGGCGATGAGCAGGACGCTGGTCAACGAGACCAGCCGCCGGGTCCCGAGGACCGGGGGGAGCACCATCCACACGAGCCGGAAGAGGCCGGCCGCGAGGCCCGGCATGGCGGCCATCCAGTAGAGCTGGCCCTTGCTGAAGTCGTACCCGAGCGCGTTGAGCTTCGGGATGACCGCACTCGGCAGGTACCAGGCGACGAAGGCGAGGGTGAGGCAGAAGGTCGTGACCCACAGGGTGCGCCACGCGAGACCCTTGTCCCAGGTCTTCTCGTCCTCGGGGTCCCAGGCGGTGAGCCACTCGCCCTTCGGCTCGCGGCGGGTGGTCGTGGTCATGTCGGGTCTCCTGAGGGTGTGGGGTGGGGTCAGCGGCCGGCCGCGGTCACGGTGACGGACTCGAGGCGGTGGGCCAGCTCGGGGGACTCGGCGTGCAGCATCCGCACGACGGTCCAGTGCATCCAGACCGCGCAGAGCGCGACGAGGAGGAAGAGGACGAGGAAGGTGGACGTCGGGAAGCCGCTCCACGCCTTGGTGTAGGCGAACAGCGGTGGCAGGAAGAAGCCACCGAGGCCACCGAGCATCCCGACGAGACCGCCGACGGAACCGACGTTCTCGGGGAAGTACTCGGGGATGTGCTTGTAGACGGCGGCCTTGCCGACCCCCATGGCGCTGCCGAGGACCACGAGCAGCACGGTGAAGGGCACCACGCCGAGCGAATAGGCCAGGTGCGAGCTCTCGGAGCCGTCGGCGTGGGTGATGACGAGGTGGCCGTCGGGCATCATGAGGACACCCGCCGCGGCGAGCATCACGGCGAAGGTCCAGTACATGACCCGACGGGCGCCGAACCGGTCGGAGAACCAGCCGCCCACGGGGCGCAGCAGCGACGCGGGGAAGATGTACAGGGCGGTGAGCAGCCCGGCCTCGGTGAGGCTGACGTCGTAGTTGTCGACGTAGTACTTCGGGAGCCAGGCCGCGAGGGCCACGTAGGCGCCGAAGAACGCGACGTAGTAGAGGCTGAAGCGCCACACCCGCAGCTGTCGCAGGGGCGCCAGCTGCGTTCCGAGGGTGGCGGTTCCACCCGTCGAGTGGTCGTGGCGCGGAGTCCCGAACCACAGGACGGCGGCCATGACGAGCAGGAGGCCCGCGTAGATGACCGGCACCAGCCGCCACCCGCCGGCGACGGCGCCGCCGAGGTAGGTCGCGCCGGCGGTGCCCGCGATGAGGGCGGGGCCGATGAACTTGGTGACCGACGCCCCCACGTTGCCGGCGCCGAACACGCCGAGCGCGAAGCCCTGGTGCTCACGGGGCTGCCACGCGGCGTTCCACGCGATGCCCGAGCTGAAGGAGTTGCCGGCGAAGCCGACGAGGAAGGCCAGCGCGAGGATGGCCCCGTAGCTCTGGGCGTGCGCGACGAACCAGGCGGGCACGGCCGTGGCGAGGAGCAGCAGGGTCATGACCTTGCGGCCACCGATCCGGTCGGTGAGCATGCCGGCGGGCAGCCTCCACAGCGACCCGTTGAGGACGGCCACCGCGCTGATCCAGGCAAGCTGGGGGTCGGTCAGCCCGAGCTCCTTCTGGATGGGCACGCCGAGGATGCCGAACATCAGCCACGCCGCGAACATCAGGGTGAACGCGGTGCACGAGAGCCAGAGGACGCGGCCGGCACCCGGGTGGGCAGCGGCGCCCGGGCGGGCACCGGCCGTCGGCAGGGCCTGCGGGCGGGTGGCGGTCGGGCTCATCGCGTCCTCCGGTTGAAAGGATGAAGGTCCTTTTAATCTGTCGATCCGGGACGGTACACCGCGGCACGGGATCATGCAACTACGCGTCGTAGTACTGCTCGGTAGCCCTCGGATAGAGCGGATTTGCGCAGTGCCTCGCTCGCGTTGCCCGCTTCCGTCCGAGTGGAGGATGTGCTTTTATAGTGGCTCACAGTCCGCTAAACCTGGGATGGGAGGAGATCGCCGTGCCGACGGAGCAGGAGTACGACGCCGCCGCCCTCCTGGCGTCCCCGGTGCGGCGGTTCCTCGTCGAGCTGATCGAGGCCAGTGCGGCGGACTCGCCGCAGGGGCTCACCGCCGCCGAGGTGGCCCCCCAGGCCGACCTGCACGTGACGACGGTCCGGTTCCACCTCGACCAGCTCGTCGCCGCCGGGGTCCTCGAGGCGGAGTTCGTCCGGCCGGGGACGGCCGGGCGGCCGCGCAAGGTCTACCGCCGTGCACCGGCCAGGTCCGCACCGGGGCCCGAACCGCTCAAGCTGCTGACCACGCTGCTCACCGAGGCGATGACCGCCTCGGTGCACGGGGAGAGGCTCACCCCCTACGAGGCGGGCCGTCGCTGGGCCCGGGAGCACCTGGCCGACCACCCCGAGCGCACGCCGGCCGACAGCGCGGGCGCGTGGTTGGGCCGGGTCGGCGAGGTCATCGACGTCCTCGAGGGGTGGGGCTACCAGCCCGAGGTGTCCACCTCCGACGGCGGTCGGAGCGCTCGCGTCGAGCTCACCGACTGCCCGTTCCTCGACCTCGCCCGCGACAACCAGGCCGTCGTCTGTGGCGTCCACCGTGGCCTGATCGCCGAGTCGATGGCCATGTCCGGCGAGGCCGACGCGCACGTGGCCCTCGAGCCCTTCGTCACCGAGACCCGTTGTCGCGCCCACATCCGCACCGACACACCGTTCAAGTCCTCGTAGCCGACCCGCCGGAGACCACCATGACCACCACTCCCGGGCTCGACGGCCCGCTCACCCAGGCGCTCGTCGGAACCCGCCGGTTCTTCACCTCGGGGCAGGTGTCGCCCGACCGCCGCGCCCTGCACCGTGAGGGTGGGCGGGCCGGTGACGCGTTCTACCGGGATCGCTGGTCGCACGACAAGGTCGTCCGCAGCACGCACGGGGTGAACTGCACCGGCTCGTGCTCGTGGAAGGTGTACGTCAAGGACGGCATCATCACGTGGGAGGCGCAACAGACCGACTACCCCTCAACCGGTCCCGACCGCCCGGAGTACGAGCCGCGCGGCTGTCCGCGCGGCGCGGCCTTCAGCTGGTACACCTACTCGCCCACCCGGGTCCGCTACCCGTACGTGCGTGGTGTGCTGCTCGAGATGTTCCGGGACGCGAGGCGGCGGGTCGGGGGAGACCCGGTGCTCGCGTGGGCGTCCATCGTCCAGGACCCGGAGAAGGCGCGGCGCTACAAGTCGGCCCGCGGCAAGGGCGGACTCGTCCGCTCCACCTGGGACGAGGTGGTCGAGATCATCGCCGCCGCGCACGTCTACACGGTCAAGCGCTGGGGTCCGGACCGCATCGCCGGCTTCTCCCCCATCCCCGCGATGTCCCCCGTCTCCTACGCCTCCGGGGCCCGCTTCCTCGAGCTCGTCGGCGCCCCGATGCTCTCGTTCTACGACTGGTACGCCGACCTGCCGAACGCCTCGCCGCAGATGTTCGGCGACCAGACCGACGTCCCGGAGTCCGGCGACTGGTGGGACGCCGGCTACCTCGTGATGTGGGGCTCCAACGTCCCGATGACGCGCACGCCCGACGCGCACTGGATGACCGAGGCCCGCTACCGCGGCCAGAAGGTCGTCGCCGTCTCCCCGGACTACGCCGAGAACGTCAAGTTCGCCGACGAGTGGGTCCCCGCCCAGCCCGGCACCGACGGCGCCCTGGCCTTCGCCCTCGGCCACGTCATCCTCAAGGAGTACTTCGCCGACCGGCAGGTGCCCTTCTTCACCGACTACAACCAGCGCTTCACCGACCTGCCGTTCCTCGTCGCCCTCGAGGAGGACCCCGACGCCGGAGACGGCCCTCGCGCGTACCGGCCGGGGAAGTACGTCGTCGCCGGCGACCTCGACCTCCCGGAGAGCACGTCCGAGAACGCGATGTGGAAGCCGGTCCTGCTCGACGGGCGTACCGGTGAGGTCGCCGTCCCGCAGGGCTCGGTCGGCTTCCGCTACGGCGACGAGGGCGCCGGCCGCTGGAACCTCGACCTGCAGGGCGTCGAGCCGGTGCTCACGCTCCACGGTGAGGACGCCGAGGCCGTGCCCGTCGTCCTGCCCCGCTTCGACACCGACGACGGCAAGGTCGCACACGTCGTGCGCGGCGTGCCCGTCCGGCGGGTCGGCGGCCGCCTCGTCACCACCGTCCTCGACCTCATGCTGGCCCAGTACGCCGTCGAGCGGCCCGGCCTGCCCGGCAGCTGGCCGTCCGGCTACGACGACCCCTCCGCGCCCGGGACCCCGGCGTGGCAGGAGGAGATCACCAGCGTTCCCGCCGAGCAGGTGACCCGCCTGGCCCGGGAGTGGGCCCAGAACGCGATCGACACCGAGGGCCGCGGGATGATCCTCCTGGGTGCCGGCACCAACCACTGGTTCCACTCCGACCAGATCTACCGGGCCATCCTCGTGCTGACCACGATCACCGGCTGCCAGGGTCGCAACGGCGGCGGGTGGGCGCACTACGTCGGCCAGGAGAAGGTCCGGCCGATCATGGGCTTCCAGCACCTCGCCTTCGCCCTCGACTGGCACCGCCCGCCGCGGCACATGAACCAGACCGCGTACTGGTACGTCAACACGAGCCAGTACCGCTACGACACCTTCACGGCCGACGACATCGACGCCGGCACAGGGGTGTTCGCCGGCAAGGGTGTCATGGACCTGCTCGCCCAGTCGGTGCGCCTCGGCTGGACCCCGAGCTACCCCACCTTCGACCGCAGCAGCCTCGTCCTCGCCGACGAGGCGGAGGCGGCCGGGATGGCTCCCGCCGACTACGTCGTCGACCAGCTGAGGACCGGTGCCCTGAAGTTCGCCATCGAGGACCCGGAGGCCGAGGAGAACCACCCGCGCATCCTCAGCCTCTGGCGGGCCAACCTCCTCGGCTCCAGCGCGAAGGGCAACGAGTACTTCCTCAAGCACCTGCTCGGCACCGACAACGCGGTCACCGCGAAGCAGGCCCCGCCCGAGCAGCGGCCGCAGGGCATCGCGTGGCCCGAGGAGATCCCCGAGGGCAAGCTCGACCTGCTGACCACGATCGACTTCCGGATGACCAGCAGCACCCTCTTCTCGGACGTCGTCCTGCCCGCCGCGACCTGGTACGAGAAGCACGACCTCAACACCACCGACATGCACCCCTTCGTGCACTCCTTCAACCCCGCCATCGCCCCGCCCTGGCAGGCCAGGACGGACTGGGAGGCGTGGAAGGCCGTCGCGAAGAGGTTCTCCGAGCTGGCGGTCGACCACCTCGGCACCCGACGCGACGTCGTCGCCAAGCCGCTCTGGCACGACACCCCCGAGGCGCTGGCGAGCGTGCACGGGGTCGTCCGCGACTGGCGCACCGGCGAGGTCGAGCCCGTCCCGGGGAAGACGATGCCGGTGCTGGCCGTCGCCGAGCGTGACTACACCGCCGTCTACGACAAGATGACGAGCATCGGGCCGCTGCTCGAGTCGGTCAGCATGCTGACCAAGGGCGTCCCGTACGAGGTCGGTCGCGAGGTCGACATCCTGCGGCAGCGCAACGGTGTCGCCCGATCGGGTCCCGGTGCCGGCCAGCCGCGGCTGGAGACCGACATCCAGGTCGCCGACGCGATCCTGCACCTGTCCGGCGTCGCCAACGGCCACCTGGCCACCCAGGGCTTCACGAACCTCGAGAAGCGCACCGGCACGGCCCTGCACGACCTGTCGGCGGAGCACGAGGGCAAGCAGATCACCTTCGCCGACACCCAGGTCGCGCCCGTGCCGGTGATCACCTCCCCCGAATGGTCCGGGTCGGAGTCCGGCGGCCGACGGTACAGCCCGTTCACCATCAACATCGAGCGGCTCAAGCCCTTCCACACCCTCACCGGCCGCCAGCAGTTCTACCTCGACCACGACTGGGTCCTCGGGATGGGCGAGGCGCTGCCGGTCTACCGGCCGCCGCTGAACATGACGAGGCTGTTCGGGGAGAACCCGCTCGGCGAGCACGGCGAGCTCGGTGTCTCGGTGCGGTACCTCACCCCGCACAACAAGTGGTCGATCCACTCCGAGTACCAGGACAACCTCTTCATGCTCAGCCTCTCCCGGGGTGGGCAGACGATCTGGATGTCCGACCGCGACGCCGAGAAGATCGGGGTGCGCGACAACGAGTGGGTCGAGGCGGTCAACCGCAACGGGGTCGTCGCCGCCCGCGCCATCGTGTCGCACCGGATGCCCGAGGGCACCGTGTACATGCACCACGCGCAGGACCGGCTCATCGACGTCCCGCTCACCGAGCGCGACGGCAAGCGGGGCGGAATCCACAACTCGCTCACCCGGATCCTCATCAAGCCCAGCCACATCATCGGCGGGTACGCGCAGCTGGCGTACTTCTTCAACTACATCGGGCCCACGGGCAACAACCGCGACGAGGTGACGACCATCCGTCGTCGCACGAACCAGGAGGTGCAGTACTGATGCGCGTCATGGCCCAGATGGCGATGGTGATGAACCTCGACAAGTGCATCGGCTGCCACACCTGCTCGGTCACCTGCAAGCAGGCGTGGACCAACCGGGCCGGCACCGAGTACGTCTGGTTCAACAACGTCGAGACCCGGCCCGGGCTGGGCTACCCGCGCGGCTACGAGGACCAGGACGAGTGGATGGGCGGCTGGGTCCTGCGGAACGGGCGGCTGCGGCTGCGCGCCGGGGGCCGGCTCAAGAAGCTCGCGCTGATCTTCAGCAACCCGAAGATGCCCTCCATCCAGGACTACTACGAGCCTTGGACCTACGACTACGAGACGCTGCTGAACGCCCCCGCGCAGAAGACCTTCCCCGTCGCGCGGCCGCACTCGCTGATCTCCGGGAAGCCGATCAACGTCTCCTGGAGCGCCAACTGGGACGACGACCTCGGCGGCTCCCGAGAGCACGCCGTCAAGGACCCGATGCTCAAGGGCATCGAGGACAAGGTCCGCATGGAGTTCGAGAAGACCTTCATGTTCTACCTGCCGCGCATCTGCGAGCACTGCCTCAACCCCTCCTGCGCGGCGTCGTGCCCCAGCGGCGCGATCTACAAGCGCGAGGAGGACGGCATCGTCCTCGTCGACCAGGACCGCTGCCGCGGTTGGCGGATGTGCATCACCGGCTGCCCGTACAAGAAGGTCTACTTCAACCACAAGACCGGCAAGGCCGAGAAGTGCACCTTCTGCTACCCGCGGATCGAGGTCGGCATCCCGACCGTGTGCTCCGAGACCTGCGTCGGCCGGCTCCGCTACATCGGCCTGGTCCTCTACGACGCGGACAAGGTGCTCGAGGCGGCGACGGTCGAGGACGACCACGACCTCTACGAGGCCCAGCTCGGGGTCTTCCTCGACCCCGAGGACCCCGAGGTGCGCCGCGAGGCCGAGGCCGCCGGCATCCCGGCCGACTGGGTCGAGGCCGCCCGACGCAGTCCGGTCAAGAAGCTGATTCTCGACCACAGGGTGGCGCTGCCGCTGCACCCGGAGTACCGCACCATGCCGATGGTCTGGTACATCCCGCCGCTGTCCCCGGTCGTCGACGTCGTCAAGGACACCGGCCACGACGCCGAGGACGTCGACAACCTCTTCGGCGCCATCGAGACCCTGCGCATCCCGGTCGAGTACCTCGCCAACCTGTTCACCGCCGGCGACGTCGCACCGGTCGACCGGGTGCTCCGGAAGCTGGCCGCGATGCGCTCGTACATGCGTGACATCAACCTCGGACGCGACCCCCGCGACGAGATCCCGGCGGCCGTCGGGATGGAGGGGGAGCAGATGTACGAGATGTTCCGCCTCCTCGCGCTCGCGAAGTACTCCGAGCGCTATGTCATCCCGCCGGCGCACGCGGAGCAGGCACATGCCCTCGAGGAGCTGGCCACCGAGTGCTCGGTCTCCGCGTACGGCGGCGGCCAGCAGGACGTCTTCGGCGAGGGGTCGGGCGCCGCGCCCACCCCGGTGGCGGTCGAGAACTTCCGGGTGCTGCAGCAGACCCAGTCCGCGGACTCGCTCGAGGAGCTGCCGGGCGACAACCCGCTGCGCGGTCGGGTCAACCTCCTGACGTGGGACGGCCGGGGGATGCCCGACGGCCTCTTCCCGAGCGACCAGGAGGCGGCCCGATGAGGTGGCGTCGGCACCGGGGTGAGCAACCCGGCCTCTCGGAGCGCGAGCTCGTCGACACCTGGCAGGTCGTCTCCCTCCTGCTCGACTACCCCGACGACGAGCTCGTCGCCCGGGTACCGATGCTGCGCGGCGTCGTCGCCGGGCTGCCGCCGGCCCAGCGAGACCCCCTCGACGTCGTGCTCGACACCCTCGAGCGAACCGACCTGGGTGTGCTGCAGCGCGAGTACGTCGACACCTTCGACGTCACCCGCCGCTGCTCGCTGCACCTCACGTACTTCTCGCACGGCGACACCCGGCGCCGCGGGGTGGCCCTCGTCGAGTTCAAGCAGGCGTACCGCAGGGCGGGGGTCGAGTTCGACGCCGACACCGAGCTGCCCGACCACCTCTGCGTCGTCCTCGAGTTCGGCGCGACGCAGGACTGGGCCACCGCCTGGCACCTCCTCACGTCCCACCGGGTGGGCATCGAGGTCCTTCGGGCCGGTCTGGCGCAGCGGGGTTCGCCCTGGCTTCCCGCCCTCGAGGCGCTCCGGACCACCCTGCCGGTCCTCGACGGCGACGACGAGACGGCCCTGCTCCGGCTCGTCGCCGAGGGCCCGCCCCAGGAGGACGTCGGACTGGAGCCGTACGCGATGGACCCGCGCCTCAACCCTCGTCCCGAGCCGGCCGACACCACGGCGCTGCTCGGCCCGACCATCCCGGTAGGAGCCCCCCGATGACGACGTTCCTCTGGGTGATCGTCCCCTACGTGTGCCTCGCCGTCTTCGTCGTCGGCCACGTGTGGCGCTACCGGTACGACAAGTTCGGCTGGACGACCCGTTCCAGCCAGCTGTACGAGAGCCGGCTGCTGCGCATCGGAAGCCCGCTGTTCCACTTCGGGATGCTCGGTGTCGTCATGGGCCACGTCATCGGCCTGGTCGTCCCCCAGGTGTGGACCAACGCCCTCGGCCTCAGCCCGCACGCGTACCACGTCATCGCGCTGGCCGGCGGCATCCCGGCGGGCGTCGCGGCCCTCGTGGGCCTGGCCATCCTCGTCTACCGCCGCCGGACGACCGGGCCGGTGTTCCGGGCGACGACGGTGAACGACAAGGTGATGTACGCGGTGCTCGGCGCCGTCGTGGCCCTCGGGATGTGGAACACGGTGGCGGGCAGCCTGCTGCAGTTCGGCGGGGAGTACAACTACCGCGAGGGCGTCTCGGTGTGGTTCCGCAGCATCTTCCTGTTCCGGCCCGAGGCGGGGCTCATGGCCGAGGCCCCGCTCGGCTTCCAGCTGCACGCCCTGCTGGCCTTCGCGCTCTTCGCGATGTGGCCGTTCACCCGTCTCGTGCACGTCTTCTCCGCGCCGATCGGCTACCTGACCCGCCCCTACCTCGTCTACCGGTCGAAGGACCCCCGACCCGGACGGGGCACGGGCAACCGGGCGCCCCAACGTGGCTGGGACAAGCCCGAGCTGACCCGCAAGTGACCCGGCACGCGCCGGGCGGCCCCTCGAAGGAGACCACCATGACCGACCTCGCCGCCGCCGAGCAGGAGTGGCACGACTGGATCACCGACGCCTGCGCGGCCGTGGGCGTCGACCCGTCCGACGTCGACGTCACCGGCATCCACGGCCTGACCAAGGAGATCGCCCACGGGTTCGCCCGGCCGATGGCCCCGGTCGGGTCCTACATCCTCGGTCTCGCCGTCGGCGCCCGTGCCGCCGCCGGGCGGGAGGCCTCGCAGGCCCACCTGAGTGAGGCCATCCGGTCGACCTTCCCCGCTCGGTGAGTACCGTTCCCACCGAACCGCTCCCGAGAACTCAACGCACACTCCTCGTGCCGGAGGCCGCCCTGGACCGGGTGTTGTCCCGGCTGACGCCCTTGAGCCCGGTTGACCTGCCCATCGACGAGGCGCTCGACCACGTGCTGGCCGAGGCCCTGGACGCGGCCACCCCCGTCCCACTGTTCGACAACGCCGCGATGGACGGGTACGCGCTGCGCGCGGCCGACGTCCACCCGGGTCGACGGCTGCGGGTCGTCGGGGAGGTGCGGGCCGGTCAGGTCGCGCAGGACCCGGTCGGCGAGGGCCGGGCGGTGCGGGTGATGACCGGCGCACCGATCCCGCCCGGCGCCGACGCCGTCGTGCCGTGGGAGCGGACCCGGACGCCGGCGAGCGGCGACCGGCCGGTCGACCATCTCGCCGACGAGCTGCCCGCGTGGGTCGTCGTCGACGGGGACGTCGACCCGGGCCGACACGTCCGCCGCGCCGGGGAGGACCTCGAACCGGGAGACCCGGTGGCCGCCGCCGGCGTGCTCGTCGGTCCGGCCGAGGTGGCTCTGGCGTGCGCCGGCGGGCACCACACGCTCCGTGTCGTCCCGACCCCGGTGGTGGCCGTCCTGTCGACGGGGGACGAGGTGGCCGGGCGGGGGGAACAGCTCGCCGGGCCCCGGGTCCCGGACGTCGACGGTCCCGCGCTGGCGGCGCTGGCCCGACGGCACGGCGCCACGGTGCTCCGGGTCGGACCGGTGCCGGACGAGCCGGACGCCCTCGCTGCCGCCCTCGACGAGCTCGCCGGGCGTGCCGACCTCGTCGTCACCAGCGGCGGAGCCTCCGGAGGCGCGGCCGACCTCGTCGCCCGGCTCGGACGCAGCGGGCACCCCGTCGAGGCGCTCAGCCTGGCGATGAAGCCCGGCAAGCCACTCTGCCTCGGCTGGCTCGACATCGCGCCCGGGCCCGGCGGTGGTCGGGTGCCGTTCATCGGCCTCCCCGGCAACCCCGTCGCCGCGATGGTCGCCTTCGAGGTCTTCGCCGGTCCCGTCATCGCCCGGCTCCGGGGACTGGATGGGTCCAGCCGCGTGCTCGAGGCCGTCGCCACGGAGCCGCTGCCCGGCGCGGAGGGAAAGGTCAGCTACGTCCGGGTGCGACTGGAGCGGCGTCCCGACGGGACGCTCGCCGCCGGTCCGACCGGGGGTGACCGGCCGCACGGTCCGCGCTCCCTCGTGGCCACCGACGGCCTGGCCGTCGTCGACTCGGCCGGCGGAGTGGCTGCGGGCGAGCCGGTCCTCGTGCGGGTGACGGGCTGGTCCGGAACCTCGCGGGCCGCGGGCGGGGGCAGGCCCCTCCACGTCGGGGAACCCTCGAGCGCACGCCCCGGTGGCCCGGACCTGCCGTGCGAGCACTGAGCCGTGGAGCAGAGTGCCCCCGGCAGGACCCGCCGTCGCCGCGCGCTCGTCCCTCGCGGCCGGCTCCGGACGCCCACCCAGAGCGTGGGACCCGCCGTCATCCGGCCGGCAAAGTGGTCCCCGGCAGGACCCGCCGTCGCCGCGCGCTCGTTCCTCGCGCCCGGCTCCGGACTCCCGTCATCCGCCCGGGGGCACTCGCCCACGCGTTCGCAGGCTCACGCCACGGCGAGTGCCCTGTAGGTCTTCGGGTGATGCTTGTCGGTTCTGGTTCGGGTGATCCTTGACGCTCTTGGGTCAGTCTGTCGGGTTCTTGCGGTTCTTGGTGAGGGCACC
>JACXUW010000495.1 GCA_014763705.1 Micrococcales bacterium
ACTCTCCCACCGTGCTCAACGCGGTCTTCAACGCTGCGCAATTCTGGGATGGTCGCGCCAAGGATCTGCAGGAGCAGGCCAAGGGCCCGGTCCAGGCCAGCGTGGAAATGAACAGCACGCCCGAACGCGTGGTCGCCACGCTCAAGAGCATTCCCGAGTATGTCGCCGAGTTCGAAAAGGCCTTCCCGAACGACAAGGACCCCGTCAGCTTTGACAACATGGCCTATGCACTGGAGGCATTCGAAGTCAGCCTGGTGACGCCGAATTCACCATTCGACCGCTTTCTCGCCGGTGACGACGCCGCGCTCGCCGGCTTCCCGGGGGACCAGGGGCTGTGGGTCGGGGCGGCTCGCGTGCGCGGTGTCCTCGAGGCGAAGGGTGCGGACATCTACGGCGGTCCCGGCACCGTCCGCCAGATCTACTCGCTGCGCGCCGAGGTGCGCCGGGGCGCCTCCGGCGGACCGATGCTCGACCCGGCCGGGCACGTCGTCGGGATGGTCTTCGCGACCTCGCTGGACGACCCGCAGACCGGGTACGCGATGACCTACGCGGAGCTCGCACCGGTGGTCAAGGGCGCGTCGGTCGGCGACGCGCAGGTCTCGACCGGGGCCTGCCGGACCGGCTGACGCCGGTGCCGCACCGGCTGACGCCCGGGCTCAGCCCTCGCGCTTGAGGGCGGCGATCGTCTCCTTGCCCTGGGCGATGGCCCGCTCGGGCGCCGGCTTGGCCCGCTGCAGCGCGTTCTTGCCGAGCAGCGCCAGGACGCCGGCGACGACGAACATCAGCACCGTGACGATGAGGTAGCCGGCCCACAGCGGCAGCCAGATCGCGATCACCTGGGCGATCGTGTGGAAGAGGAACACCAGCCCGAGCAGGCCGACGAAGGCGGCGCCGCCGAGCAGCCCGGCGCCGGTGCCGACGACCTTCGCGCCCTGGGCGACCTCGGCCTTGGCGAGGGCGATCTCGCCGCGGACGATGCCCTGGAGGTCGTGCGTCGCGTCGGCGACGAGCTGTCCGATGGTGCGCTCGGTGCTCTCGGGTGCCATGCGTCCTGCCTCGTGTCGTCGGCCCACGTCGGGGGCGGTCCTCCCCGACCTTACCGAGTGGCCGCGGCGCCCGGGTCGGGCTGCTCCTGCCGGAAGCAGTCGGGGACGCCGTCGCCGTCCTCGTCCCGGGTCTCGAGCGCCTCGATCCGCCGGTAGACCGCGTTCCGGCGGCGCAGGACGAGCGAGGCCAGCGCCGCCGCGAGGACCGACCCGGTGAGCACCGCCACCTTGACGTGGTCGTCGCGGTCGGACCCCGGGCCGAAGGCCAGCTCGCCGACGAGGAGGGAGACGGTGAACCCGACCCCGGTGAGCAGCGCGAGCCCGCAGACGTCGGACCACGCGAGGTCCTCGTCGAGCTCGGCGTGCGTGAACCGCGCCATGAGCCACGTCGCCCCGAGGACGCCGACGAGCTTGCCGACGACGAGGCCGAGGACGACCCCGAGGGCGACCGGGTCGCGGGCCGCCTGGCCCAGGCCGCCGCCGACGACCGTCACCCCGGAGGCGAAGAAGGCGAACACCGGCACGGCCACGCCGGCCGACAGCGGGCGCAGCCGGTGCTCGAAGCGGTGCGCGACGTCGGCGTCCGAGGGCATCGTGCTGCGCGACGGGACCCGCCGGCGCCGGGGTCGGACCGGCACGACCAGCCCGAGCAGCACCCCGGCGACCGTGGCGTGCACCCCGGAGGCGTGGACCAGACCCCAGGTGAGCAGCGCGAGCGGGACGAGCAGCCACCACTGCCCCATCCGGCGCTGCACGAGCGCGGCGAACCCTGCGAGCGGGACGAGGGCGAGCAGGAGGGGCGCGACCTGGAGGTCGGAGGTGTAGAAGACGGCGATGATCGTGATGGCGATCAGGTCGTCGACGACGGCGAGGGTCAGGAGGAAGGAACGCAGTGCCGAGGGCAGGTGCGAGCCGATGACCGCGAGCACCGCGAGGGCGAAGGCGATGTCGGTGGCGGTCGGGACCGCCCAGCCGCGGGCGGCGCCGTCGGCGGCGTCGAGGACGGTGACGGTGCCGGTGAAGACGAGCGCCGGGACGAGCACGCCACCGACCGCGGCGACGACCGGCACGGCGGCCTTGGCGGGGGAGCGCAGCTCGCCGACGACGAACTCCCGCTTCAGCTCGAGTCCGGCGACGAAGAAGAAGAGGGCGAGCAGCCCGTCGGCCGCCCAGTGCCCGAGAGTGAGCCGCAGGTGGCCCCAGTCGACGCCGACGTAGGTGTCGCGCAGGGCGGAGTACGACTCCCGCCACGGGCTGTTCGCGAAGACGATCGCCGCGACGGCG
>JACXUW010000056.1 GCA_014763705.1 Micrococcales bacterium
GGGGCACGGCGATCGTCGGACGCGCGGCGTAGTACGCCGGGTCGCCGACGGGGGCGACGACCGAGAGCCCGTCGATGCCGCCGCGGAAGGACAGCACGACGACGGTGTCGCCGGTGTACCCGGCGTCGGCGAAGGTGAGCCGGGTCAGCGCCTCGGCGGGGGAGGCCATCGCCAGGGTGGCCCCGGCCGCGCCGAGGGCCGAGGCTCCGGCGAGGACGACGCGCCGGCTCGGGGCGAGCGGGCCGCCGCCCTCGGGGCAGCCGCACGCTGCGTGGGCGGGGGTCGTCGCGTCGGAGACGGAGGTCGTCGGGGTCGTCATGTCGTCCTCAGCGGGTCGCGAACTCGGGGGTGTCGAGGACGAGCGCCACGACGTAGGGCAGGCGCCAGCCGACGGCGGGGTCGGTGGCCTTCAGCGGGGCGGCGGCGGTCTTGTCGAGGAAGGCGCACACCGCGTCGCGCTTGGCCGCGGGCAGCGGCCCGAGGAGCAGCCGGGCCGCCAGGGCGTCGACGAGCCCGCCGTGGGTCGCGGGGAGCGTCGCCGGGAGGAGGGTGCGCAGCGCCGGGTAGGCGACCCGGGTCTGCGGCACCGCCGACGCCGTCCAGCCCTGGCCCATCGTCCAGTTCCAGCACGCCAGCGTGACGCCGGCGCCCGCCCACGCGCCCGCGACGTCGGGGTAGCCGTTGGGCGCCGGCCAGCCGAGTGGCGCCTGCCCGGCGACGCGCGCGTTCCACACGAGCTCGGAGAGCCAGGCGCGGGTGTCCGTGCCGGGGGCGACGCCGAGGGCCCGGCTGGTCGAGATGATGCGCTCGAGGGGGCGCTTGGTCTTCTGGCCCGCGGAGGCGGCGAACTCGGCCGAGGTGAACAGGGCCCGCAGCACCGGCGCGACCTGCGTGCCGTGGTCGAGGTAGACGCGGGCCAGGGTGTCGACGAGGCCGGCGGGCGGGGTGTCCGAGACGAACCGGACGGCGAGCTTGGTGGCGACCCGGCGGGCGGTGCTGGGGTGCTGCGCGAGGTGGCGCAGGTACGCGATGCCGACGCCCTCGCCGCGCGGGGACGCGTTGGCACTGGACCAGCCGAGGATCGACAGCGGCCCGGTGTGGTGGCGGATGTGCCGGTAGAGGTACTCGCCGGACTCGTCCTCGGTCGAGATGCCGGTCAGCGCGAGGGCGGAGGTGCGGACGTCGGACTCGGCGTAGCCGCCGTCGACGCCGACGGTGTGCAGCTCGAGCACCTCGCGGCCGAAGTTCTCGTTCGGGGCCCGCTTGCTCGAGGACTCGTTGTCGAGCTGCGCGAGCATCGCCGGGTGCATCGCCGCCGCCACCAGCAGGTCCGAGTAGCGCCCGAGGGCGTGCCGGCGGATGACGTCCTCGTGGTAGCGGTGCACGCAGTCCCACGTCTCGCCCCAGGGGGCGGTGACGACGAGGTGGTTGGTCCAGAAGTCGACCATCACCTCGAGCAGCTGCCGCTTGGACCACAGGGCCCGCGCGACGTACGCCTCGACGACGTCGGTGCCGAGGTCGCCGGTGCTGTTCGGCCAGTACTGGTCGCGCACCTGCCACGTCTCGAGCCGCAGCCGGGGGAAGACGTTCGTCAGCAGGCCGTCGACGACCGGGTCCGCGATGCCCTGCGGGCTGAGCTGCGCCTCGAGCCACGCGGCGCCGCCGACGGCCGTGATCTCGTCGACGAGGGCGGGCGTCGCACCCCAGGTGGCCCGGCGGGCGAGGTGAAGGGCGGCCGCGTCGCTCGTCGAGCCCTTGGCGAGGCGTGGTGCGGTGGCCCGCAGCGCGGTCGTCCGGGGGCGGGTGGCCGCCCATCCGGTGACCGCCGCCCGCGGGGCGTACACGGCGTCGACGGCGCGGGCCGCCGCGGTGGTCGACGGGGCCGTGACGGCGGCCGGCTCGCTCCTCGGCGCGGCGGGCGCCGGGACGGGCGTGCGCGCCGCCGTGGCGCGCGCGGCGGCGCGGGCCGTCGCGGACGGGTCCGGGACGACCGCGCCGGCGGCGCCGAGGGCGGCCTGCAGCGCGGCCGAGCGGCGGGTGACGGGGAAGGACACCCGATGATGGTCCTCGGGCCCAGGGGGGTGTGGCCTCGGCCGTTCGGACGGCGCCGGGTGGCCCCAACGGACCGCGGCACAGGGGTTCTGACCTGCGCTTTGCCCTCCCCTTGCCGGCGCCTGACCGAACCCTCAGGAACCGGGGGCGGCGTCCCGGATGAGGCAGGTGATGCGGCTCGTGCAGACTCGGCGGCCGTCCTCGTCGGTGACGACCACCTCGTAGCAGGCGAGGGTGCGGCCCAGGCTGAGCGGCGTCGCCGTGCCGGTGACGAGGCCGGAGCGCGCTGCCCGGTGGTGGGTGGCGTTGATGTCGAGCCCGACGACCGCCTTGTCCTCGCCGGCGTGCAGGGCGGCCCCGATCGACCCGAGGGTCTCGGCGAGGACGACCGAGGCGCCGCCGTGGAGCAGGCCGTAGGGCTGGGTGTTGCCCTCGACGGGCATCGTCGCGACGAGGCGCTCGGGGCTCGCCTCGACCACCTCGATGCCCATCCGGTCCATCAGCGAGTCGGGGTTCATCGCGCGCATCCGCTCGACGCCGGCCATGAGGTCGGGGGCGGGGTCCGGGGCGCCGGTGGTGTCGGTCATGGTCGATAGGCTGCCACGCGTGAAGCTCCTCCTCCTCGACGGACACTCGCTGGCCTACCGGGCGTTCTTCGCCCTCCCCGTCGAGAACTTCTCGACGAGCACGGGGCAGCACACGAACGCCGTCTACGGCTTCACGGCGATGCTCATCAACGTCCTGCGCGACGAGGCGCCCACGCACGTCGGCGTCGCCTTCGACGTCTCGCGGCATACCTTCCGGCTCGAGGAGTACAGCGAGTACAAGGCCGGGCGCAGCAAGACGCCCACCGAGTTCTCCGGGCAGCTGCCCCTTCTGCGCGAGGTCCTCGACGCCCTGCACATCCGGCACGTCGGGGTCGAGGGCTTCGAGGCCGACGACGTCATCGCCACCCTCACCCGCCAGGCCACCGAGGCCGGCCACGAGGTCGTCATCTGCACCGGCGACCGCGACGCCTTCCAGCTCGTCACCGACAAGGTCACCCTGCTCTACCCGGTGCGCGGGGTCTCCGAGGTCTGGCGGATGGACCCCGCGGCCGTCGAGGAGAAGTACCTCGTGCCGCCGGAGCGCTACAGCGACCTCGCCGCGCTCGTCGGCGAGTCCAGCGACAACCTGCCCGGTGTCCCCGGGGTCGGTCCGAAGACCGCCGCGAAGTGGCTCGGCCAGTACGGCGACCTCCAGGGCGTCGTCGCCCACGTCGACGAGATCAAGGGAAAGGCCGGCGAGAACCTGCGCGCCCATCTCGACGACGTCCTGCGCAACCGCCGCCTCAACCGGCTCGTCGACGACCTCGAGCTGCCGCTCTCGGTCGCCGACCTCGAGCGCCAGGGCTGGGACCGCGAGGAGGTGCACCGGGTCTTCGACGGCCTCGAGTTCAGGGTCCTGCGCGACCGGCTGTTCCAGACCTTCGAGGTCGAGTCCGACGAGGTCGAGGGCGGCTTCGACCTCGGCGGCGAGGTGTTCACCGCCGACGACCTCGTGGTGCGCTTCGGCGACGGCGCCCCCGGCCGCCGGGTGCCGCACGGACTCGTCGTCTCCGGCCACTACCGCGCCGGCGCGGGCGACGCCGGGGCGGTCGCCCTGGCCGGCGAGGACGGCGCCACCGGCTACCTCGACCTCACGACGCTCACCCCGGAGCAGGAGGCCGTGCTCGCGTCCTGGCTCGCCGACCCCGACGCGCCGAAGGTCCTGCACGACGTCAAGCCGCAGCTGCAGGCGCTCTCCTGCCGGGGGATGACGCTGCGCGGCGTCACGAGCGACACCGCGCTCGCCGCGTACCTCGTGCGCCCCGACCAGCGCTCCTACGACCTCGAGGACCTCGTCGTGCGCCACCTCGGCCGCGAGCTGACCGCCGAGGGCGACTCCACGAGCGACCAGGGTGCCCAGGGCACGTTGTCCTTCGACGTCGACGCCGACGACGACACCGCCGAGCGTGACGCGATGGTGCGCGCCCGGGCGGTCCTCGAGCTGTCCGCGGCCCTCGCCGAGAAGGTCGAGGAGACCGGCGGCACGGCGCTGCTCGCCGACCTCGAGCTGCCGCTCGTCGACATCCTCGCCGAGATGGAGCGCACCGGCATCGCCGTCGACGAGGACGCCCTCACCGCGCTGGAGGCCGACTTCGCGGCGAAGATGCGCCAGGCCCAGCAGGACGCCTACGACGCCATCGGCCGCGAGGACGTCAACCTCGGCAGCCCGAAGCAGCTCCAGGAGGTGCTCTTCGACCAGCTCGGCATGCCGAAGACCAAGCGCACCAAGACCGGCTACACGACCGACGCCGACGCCCTGGCCGACCTCTTCGTCAAGACCGAGCACCCGTTCCTCGAGGCGTTGCTGCGCCACCGCGACACCAGTCGGCTGCGGGTCACCGTCGAGGGGCTCATCAAGTCCGTGGCCGCCGACCGGCGCATCCACACGACCTACCTGCAGACCATCGCGGCGACCGGTCGGCTGTCCTCGACCGACCCCAACCTCCAGAACGTCCCGATCCGCACCGAGGAGGGCCGCCGGATCCGCGAGGTCTTCGTCGTCGGCGAGGGCTACGAGTCGCTGATGTCGGCCGACTACAGCCAGATCGAGATGCGGATCATGGCCCACCTGTCCGGCGACGAGGGACTCATCGAGGCCTTCCGCACCGGCGAGGACCTCCACCGGTACGTCGGGGCCCGGGTCTTCGCGGTGCAGCCCGAGGACGTCACCCTCGAGATGCGCAGCAAGGTCAAGGCGATGAGCTACGGCCTCGCGTACGGCCTCTCGGCGTTCGGGCTCTCCAAGCAGCTGACGATCAGCACCGGCGAGGCGCAGGGCCTCATGGACGAGTACTTCGACCGCTTCGGCGGGGTCCGCGACTACCTGCGCGAGATCGTCGTCCAGGCCCGGGCCACCGGCTACACCGCGACGATGCTCGGCCGGCGCCGCTACCTCCCCGACCTCCTGAGCGACAACCGCCAGCGTCGCGAGGGGGCCGAGCGGATGGCCCTCAACGCCCCCATCCAGGGCTCGGCCGCCGACATCATCAAGCTCGCGATGAAGGGCGTCCACGCGGCCCTGCAGCGCGAGGGCGCGAGGAGCCGGATGCTGCTCCAGGTGCACGACGAGCTCGTGCTCGAGGTCGCGCCGGGGGAGCGGGCCGACGTCGAGTCGCTGGTCCGGCGCGAGATGGGCGCCGCGGTCGAGCTCGACGTGCCGCTCGACGTCAGCGTCGGGGTGGGCCGCTCCTGGCACGACGCGGCGCACTGACCCCCGGCCCCTCGCGGGCGGGCCGCCGGGCGGCGCCGTGCCGCACGAGCAGCGTGACGCCCCAGGCGACGACGACGAGACCGCCGACGAGGAGGGGCAGGGCGACGTCGGTGATGCCGCCGTGCCGCCATCCGACGACCGCGACGACGACCGCCGCGACCGTCCACACGACCAGCCCCATCCGGTGGTCGCCGCGCGAGAGCCGCCAGTAGACGAGCACCTGCGCGACCGACCAGGTGGCCCCGACGGCCGCGAAGAGCGGGGCCAGCGGGGCGAGCTCGGCGTACCGCTCCCCGCCGACGACGAGGACGAGGGGCCGGGACAGCAGCGCCGCGCCGCCGACGACGGCGACACCGATGCCGGCGGTGGCCCACATGGCCGCGAGGGCCGCCCGACGACCGGAGCCGGTGGCCATCCGCGGGTAGAGCAGGGTGGCGAGGAACGCGGGTCCCCAGTAGGCGGCCTTGGCGAGGACCGCGAGCACGGCGTAGCGGCCGGCGTCGTCCGGCTGGAGCAGCGCCCGGGCCAGCGGCACGTCGAGGTTGGTCACGACGAGCAGGGCCGCGGTGGCCGTCGTACCGCGCGTGACCTCGCCGACCCAGGTCGGGCGCGCTCGCGCCCACGCGGCCGGCAGCCCGTCACGCACGAGGACGAGGGCAAGGCCCGCGGCCAGCCAGCTGGCCAGGACCGTGAGCCCGAGGACGCCGCCGACCCCCCAGCCGAGGCCGCCACCGACGACGGCCGCGGCGAGGCGGCCGGCCGCGACGGCGACGAGCACGGCGCCGAGCGCGACGAACCGCTCGCGACCCTGGAGGCAGCCCTGCGCGGCGTAGGCGAGGTAGACCGGCAGCACCGCGAGCGCGAGGAGCACGGCCAGCCAGCCGCTCGGCAGGTCGAGCACGGCCGACAGCACGGGCGCGAGGGCGAGGACGACGGCGGTGCCCCCGAGGCCGACGACGAGTCCGGTGCGCAGCGCGCTGCCGACCGCGGCCGGCAGGTCGGCCGGTGGTGTGGAGCGGGTGCGTGCCACGTGTCGCGCCGTGACCAGCTGCAGGGCGAGGGCCGGGACGCCGGCGATGACCAGCAGGTTGCCGAGCGCCGAGAAGGCACCGAGGTCGGCCGGCGTGAGGGCCCGGGCGAGCACGAGGAACACGCCGTAGACGAGGACGTTCGCGCCGAGCGTCGCGGCCGCCATCACGCCGGCGGAGGCCCGCAGGCGTGGACGGGCCGGGCTCGGTTCGGACACGCGCACAGGCTAGGGGCACCGGCCCGACCCCGTGCCCGCCTAGGCTTCCGGCGTGCCGAGCCTCACGTCCGACCCGCCGGGACCGGCCAGGACCGGTCGGCCCGTCGCCGTGGCCGTCGTGGTGGGGGCGGTGACGACGGCCGTGCTGCTCTGGGGGAGTGTCGGGTCCCGGATCCGCCTGGTCCGTGACGACGTGACCGTGCCCGACCCTGCCCGGCCGCTGCACGGGTGGTTCCCCTCGTCGGCGGCCGAGCTGCGGGCATGGCCGCTCGACGGCGTCACCTGGCTGCTCACCCGGGTCGCGCCCTCGGGGGTGGTGCAGTCGGGCGTCACCGTGCTGGCCGTCCTCGGGGCCGGCGTGGGGGTCGGCGTCCTGCTGCGTCGGCACGGCGCCGCGGCGGTGGTCGCCGGAACGGTCGCCGCGACCTGGAACCCCTACGTCGCCGAGCGGCTCCTCGTGGGCCAGCCCGCGGTGCTCCTCGGGTACGCGGCGATCCCGTGGGTCGTCCTCGTCGCCCGGAGCACCACGCCGCTCGGCCGCCGCCTGGTGCTCCTGGCGCTGGTGGCGGCTCCTGCCGCCGTCACGCCCTGGGGCGGCCTCGTCGTCCTCGGGGGCGCGCTCGCCGCCACCGCCTCCCGGCCCGGACGGACCTGGCGGGACGTCCTGCCGGTCGGACTCCTCGGCACGCTCTGGTGCGCACCATGGCTGGTGCCCGCGCTCGTCGCGGGCGGGGTCGGGGCCGACCCGGACGGCGCGGCGGCCTTCGCCCTCGCCGACGACACCGGCGGTGGCGCGTGGCTCTCGGCCGTGCTCGGCGGCGGGATCTGGGCGACGGGCGCCGTCCCGGGGTCCCGCGCGAGCGTGCTCGCCCTCGGCTGCTCGCTGGCGCTGCTGGCCGCGGCCGTCTGCGGTGTCGTCCTCGTCGCCCGGCGCGACGGCAGGCGCGGCGTCGTGGCCGCGCTGCTGCTCCTCGGGCCGGCGACGCTCCTGGCCGTCGCGTCCGGTCCGGCACTCACCCTCGTGACCCGGGCGCAGGCGATTGCGGGCGTCGCACTGTTCCGGGACCAGCACCGACTCATGGCACCGGCGGTGGTGGCCGCCGCCGTCCTCGTGGGGCTCGTGGCCGGCCGAGCGGCGTCGTGGGGCGCCCGCCCGGTCGGTACCGGCGTCGGGCTGGTCGTGGTGGCGCTCTCGGTCGGCACCGTCGCCGACCTGCCGACACTGCTCCGGGAGTCCTACCGACCCGTGTCCTTCCCCACGGACTGGCCGGAGGCCGTGGGCGCCGCCGGCGCGGACGACGGAGCGGTCCTCTCCCTCCCGTGGCAGCCCTTGCGGCGCCCGGGATGGCGCGGTCCCGGCCCGGCGTTCCTCGACCCGACGCCCCGAGCGGTCGGCACGCCCGTGCTCACCTCGGTCGTCCTCACGGTCTCGCGGGACGGTCGGGCCGTCGAGGTCGACGACGCGCCCACGGCCGACGGGACGGACTGGGCCCGCGGGGTCGTGTCGGACGAGTCCCTCCGGCGGCACGGGGTCACGCGGGTCGTCGAGTGGCTCGACACCCCGGGGGCGCTGCCGGTCCCGGGACCCGGGTGGGTGCTGCTCCACGAGGGGCCGGCCTTCCGTGTCTGGGACGTCAGCCGGGCTTCCCGAGCGTCATGACGGACCCGGTCGGCGAGTCCGTGGTGGTCTTCCGGGGGACCCGCTACGATGCGCAGGATACTGATGAGTAGGAAGGCCCTCTTCGCATGAGCCAGACCCCCGCGATCGGCGCAGGCCGCGCCGGCATCGTCATGCTGCTCCTGAGCATCATCGTGGGGCTGGGGATCTCGTTCGCCGCCGCGGCGACGATCATCCAGGCGAACGGGCCGAAGGACTCCAACGCGGTGACGACCGGTCCCCAGGACGTGCTTCCCGCCGACCAGCTCCTGGGCTACGGCAGCTGAGACCCGAGGGCCGCGGCCGGGTCCACCGGTGACACGGTGTCCGTCCCACCGACGGGCACCGCCCCCGCGACCTGCGCCGCCAGCAGCCGCTCCCACGCCGAGACGGTGGCCGGCCAGGTGAAGTGCTCGGCGTGCAGCACCGCCTCGGCCCCGAGCGCCGCCCGTGCGTCCGGGTCCCGCAGCAGGGCCTCCACCGCGGCCACCATCTCGTCGAGGTCGTCGACGAGCCGGCCGGTGTGACCGTCGACGATGGACTCCGACAGGCCTCCGGCATCGCGGTAGGCGACGGTGGGGGTGCCGTGCGAGGCCGCCTCGACCACGCACAGCCCCCAGCCCTCCTTGACGCTCGGCGCGAGGGCCAGCCAGGCCGACGCCAGCTCCCGGTGCTTGGTGACCTCGTCGACGTGGCCGAGGAGGTCGACGCGGTCCGCGACGCCCAGGGCCTGCGCGCACGCCCGCACCTCGTCGGACCACCACCCGTCGCCGACGACCCGCAGCCGCAGGTCGGGGTGCCGCTCCGTGAGGCGGGCGAGCGCCTCGACGGCGTGCTCGACGCGCTTGTGCGGGACGACCCGGCCGAGGACCACGAGGCGCGGGGACCGGTGCCGGGGGGTCCCGGTCGCGAGGGCCGGCTCGGTGCCGTTGTGGATGACCGTGACGCGCTCGGGCTCCACCCCGAGCTCGGCGAGCTCGGCGCGCGTCCGCTGCGACACGGCGACGTACTGCAGGCCGCGCAGGGCGACCGGCGCGAGCCGGGACTCGACGAGCCAGCCGATCCGGGACTGCACCGGACCGAAGACGATGGGCCACTGCTCGCGGTGGACGTGGTGGACGAGCACGACGACGGGCGCGCGCGTCGCCAGCCGGGCGAGGAAGGGGACCCCGTTCTGGGTGTCGACGACGACGTCGAAGGGACCCTCGGTGCGCTCGAGGCGGCGCAGGGCCCGCAGGCTGGCCGGGTACACCCCGAGGCGGCCGCCCTGACGGAGCACCCGGACCCCCTCGCGCAGCTCCTCGGCGCGGGCGCTCCCGTGCTGCGCGCAGAGCATCGTCACGTCGTGCCCGCGGGCCGCCAGACCGGCGCAGACGGTCTCGGCGTACTTCTCGGCGCCCCCACCCTCGGGGTGTGTAGAGTCGCGCCAGTTCAAGAAGGCGATGCGCACGTGTGCCCTTCCAGGAGACCGGAGACGGATGGTACCCCACGCCCTCGCGCTTCCCGGTGCGCGTGATGGACGTGCGACGCTGGCTCGCTCGGTCGCCCTCTTCCGGGCCTTTCGCGTCGAGCAGACCGACCCCGGCCGCTTCTACGGCGCGCTCGCGGCCGACTCGGTGGCGATGATGCGTCGCTGGGTCGCTCTCCGGGGTGCGAGCGTCCTCGACGTCGGCGGGGGGCCGGGGTACTTCGCCGACGCCTTCGCGGCGGCCGGAGCCCGGTACGCCGGACTCGAGCCGGACGCCGGTGAGCTGACCGCTCGTGGGGGCGTCACGGGCAACACGGTCCGGGCCTCGGGGCTCGCGCTGCCCCTGGCCGACCACTCGCTCGACGTCGCCTTCTCGAGCAACGTCCTCGAGCACGTGCCGGACCCGGTCGCGATGGCCGAGGAGATGCTTCGCGTCACCCGCCCGGGGGGTGTCGTCTTCCTCTCCTGGACGCCCTGGCTCTCGCCCTGGGGTGGGCACGAGACCTCGCCGTGGCACTACCTCGGCGGGCACCGGGCCGCCGACCGGTACGAGCGCCGCCACGGCCACCGACCCAAGAACGACCTCGGCCGCACCCTCTTCGCCTGCCCGGTCGGGCCGATGGTCCGCTGGGCCCGCGGGGTCGCGGACGACGGCCGCGCCGAGCTGCTCGCCGTCCTCCCGCGCTACCACCCGTCGTGGGCGCAGTGGGTGATCCGGGTCCCCGGACTGCGGGAGGTCGTCAGCTGGAACGCCGTCCTCGTCCTGCGGGCTCGGGCGGAGTGAAGCCCCAGCTCGGCGATCGCACGAGCCCCGACGACGTGGAGCTGCGCGCCGACCAGCAGACCCTGTGGCGGTTTCGCCTCGGGGCGGGGGTCCTGCTGCTGGCCGCCCTGTCGTTCAACCAGTCCGGGGGGCGCGTCGTCCCGGACACCAAGCTCGACCTGACCGCCGACCCCGGGCCCTTCCTCGCGCGCGCCCTGCACATGTGGGACCCCTCGGGCGCCTTCGGCCAGCTCCAGAACCAGGCGTACGGGTACCTGTTCCCGGTCGGCCCGCTGCACTGGGCCCTCGGCGTGGTGGGAACACCCGCGTGGGTCGTCCAACGGCTCTGGTGGACCGTGGTGCTCGCGACGGCGTTCGTCGGGTTGTGGCGGCTCGCCGGCGCGCTGCGGCTGGGGACCCCCTGGAGCCGGTACGTCGCGGCGCTGCTGTTCGCCCTCTCACCGCGGTTCGTCTCGGAGGTGGCCGTCACCTCGGTCGAGGTCTGGCCGATGGCGCTGGCCCCGTGGGTGCTCCTCCCGCTCGTGGACCCGACGCCGCGCAGCTGGCCCGCCCGGCTGGCACGGTCGGGGACCGCGGTGGCGCTGCTCGGGGGCGTCAACGCCGTCGCCACGGGCGCGGCCCTCGTGCTGCCCACGGTGTGGTTCGTGACCCGCCGTCCCGCCGCACTCGCCCTCCGACGCCTCGCGCAGTGGTTGACGGTCGTCGCCGCCGTCAGCCTGTGGTGGCTCGTCCCCCTGCTGCTGCTCGGGCGCTACAGTCCACCGTTCCTCGACTGGATCGAGAACGCGCCGGTCACGACGAGGTTCGCCAGCCCGTTCGAGTCCCTCCGCGGGACGACGACCTGGCTGTCCTACCTCAACGGCTCCGGCGGCCCGGCCTGGCCGGCCGGGTGGCAGTACGTCACGGTCCCTGCCCTCGTCCTCGCCACCGCCCTCGTCGCCGTCGCAGGGCTGGTTGGCATCGCCCGGGCGCCGGAACGGCTCCGCGCGTTCCTGGTCAGCGCCCTGCTCGTCGGCCTCGTCCTCGTCGGCCTCGGACACACCGGGCCTGCCGCGTCGCCACTCGCACCGTCGCTGCAGGCCCTGCTCGACGGTGCGCTGGCGCCCCTGCGCAACACCCACAAGTTCGAGCTCGTCCTGCGCGTCCCACTCGCCCTCGGCCTCGCGGTGGCCGGGGCGTCGATGAGCGCGGCGGTCCGGCGCACCGGACTTGCGCGGTGGCTCGTCCCCGTCGTCACCACCGCACTCGTCCTCATTGTCTGCGCGCCGGGCGTCGTCGGGGGCATGGCCAAGCCGGAGGGATATCGCGCAGTCCCGACGTACTGGCACCAGGCCGCGGACTGGCTCGATGAGCGGGCGGAGCCGGGCACGACACTCGTCGTCCCGGCGGCCGGCTTCGCCGACTTCGTCTGGGGCTCGACGAAGGACGATCCCCTGCAGGCGCTGGGCTCGGCGGCGTTCGCGGTCCGCGACGCGGTTCCGCTCGGCAGCGCCGGCGGCACCCGATGGCTCGACGACGTCGAGAGCCGACTGAGGTCGGGCCGTCCGGGGGACACCCTGAATGCCGAACTGGCCTCGGCCGGAGTTCGGTTCGTCCTCGTCCGCAACGACATCCGCCCCGACGCAGCTGATCGCTCGAGCGGCACCCTGCTGCGCGTCCACCAGTCGCTCGCGGTGGCCGGCCTGCAGCGCGTCGCCTCCTTCGGCGCCCCGGTCGGGGTTCCCAAGGGGGTGCCGGAGTCGCCGGACACGACGACCGACCAGCGATCCCTCCTGCCTTATCCCGCAGTCGAGGTGTACGCCACCGGGACCGGCGCCGACGCGACGTTCGTCGACGGCGGTGGCGTCGCGGTCGTCCGGGGCGGCCCCGAGGACGCGGCGGACGTCGTGGCCGCCCTCGGGGGTGAACGGGTCGCGGTCCTCGCGAGGGATGCTGGTCCTCTGGGTGCCGTGTCGGGTGGTGCCGTGCCGGAGGTCCTCACCGACGGCGACCTGGACCGCGAGGTGTTCTTCGGCCGGGCCGCCGACAACACCTCCGCCGTGCGCACGCCGGGGGAGGCGCGCCGGACGCCTGCCCGAGTCAGCAGCTACGTGGTCGACCCCCCGGCGCCGCTGACGGAGCGGGCGTGGACCGGTGACCTCGCCTCCGTGTCGGTGTCGTCCGCAGCCTCGGACGCGAACGCCTCGCTCCGACTTGGGCCGGGTTACGGGGCGCAGGCACTCGTCGACCGGGACCCCGCGACTGCGTGGGTCTCGGGTGATTTCGGCGCATCGGTCGGGCAGTGGGCCCAGCTCACGATGCGCACCCCGATCGACCCCGCAGGTCTCTCCGTCGGGCTCGAGGGTGCCGTACGCCTGGCCCAGCGCCCGACCCGTCTTCGGGTCGACACGGACCGGGGCTCGCGGACCACCGC
>JACXUW010000496.1 GCA_014763705.1 Micrococcales bacterium
GCCAGGGCAAGTGCGGCGACGGTGGCGGCAAGGACAAGCGGACGGATCATGGCATCGACTCCGGTTGGTTTATCGCACGGCTATAGCCGTTCACCGCACGCCGTGCGCGCTTATTTGCACTGTCCCGAATTGATGATAGGTTTCGCACTGAAACCAAATAACGGGAGAGCGAGATGTACGATCTGGTGATTCGCGGCGGCACCGTCGTCGATGGCACGGGCGGTCCGTCGATGGTGGCCGATGTGGCGGTCGAGGGCGACCGCATCGTTGCGGTCGGCACCGACCTGGGCGCGGGGCGCGAGGAAATCGACGCGCGCGGCAAGATCGTCACCCCCGGCTTCGTCGATGTTCACACCCATTATGACGGTCAGGCGACGTGGGACCAGGAAATGGCGCCGTCGAGCTGGCACGGCGTCACCACCGTCGTCATGGGCAATTGCGGCGTCGGCTTTGCGCCCGCCCGGCCCGACCGCCACGACTGGCTGATCGGCCTGATGGAAGGCGTCGAGGATATTCCCGGTACCGCGCTCGCCGAAGGGATGAGCTGGGAGTGGGAAACCTTCCCCGAATATATGGATGCGCTCGAAAAACTGCCGCGCACCATCGATGTTGCGTGCCACGTCCCGCATGGCGCGGTGCGCGCCTATGTGCTGGGCGATCGCGAACAGCCGGGCGCGGTGCCGACGGCCGAGGACATCGCCGAAATGTCGCGCATCGTCGAAGAGGGGGTGCGCGCCGGCGCGCTCGGTTTTTCGACGAGCCGCACCGTCATCCACAAATCGGTCGACGGCGAAGTCGTCCCTGGCACGACCGCGACCGCCGAGGAACTGATCGAGATCGGCCGCGCGATGGGCCGCGTCGGTTATGGCGTGTTCGAAATGGCGAGCGACCTCAACCGCGAATGGAACGAGTTCGACTGGATGGGCAAGCTGAGCCGCGAAACCGGGCTGCCCGTGACCTTTGCGGCGCTCCAGTCGATCGCCAAGGAATTGCCGCTCGACGAACAGATCGAAACGATGCGCGCCGAAAATGCGAAGGGCGCCAATATCGTCGCGCAGATCGCGCTGCGCGGCAACGGCATCATCATGGCGTGGCGCGGCACCGTCCATCCCTTCCGCTTCCGTCCGTCGTGGCGCGCCATCGAAGGCCTGTCGTGGGAGGAGCAAAAGGCGAAGCTGCTCGACCCCGCGTTCAAGGCGCAGCTCCTTTCCGAAGACAATGACTTCAACGAAGCGCCGCAGGACATCATGGGGCTGTTGATGGTCGTTGCCGGCGGCTGGACGATGCAGTTCGAGATGGATGATGATTTCGACTATGAACCCGGCGCCGATGCCAGCATCGCGGCGCGCGCCGCGGCGGCGCCGCCGCAGCGCCGGCGGCGCCGAGCTCGCGCCGTCCCTCGTCGCCGCCATCGCCCTGACCAGCCTCGTGGCGGGCTCCCTCGCGCTGCCGGCGCCCGCGTCGGCCGGCACCGGCCTCCTCGGCTCGCTCGGCGTCCGGTGGGGCGTCGCCGGCCTGCTCCTCGCCGCGGCGGTCGCGGCGATCGTCCTCACCCCGCGACACCGCGAGGGCAGCGGGCTGGTCCGGCTGGTCGGCGCCCCGGCCCTCGCGGTCGCGGCCGGGATGCTCGTGCCGCTCGCGGACTCGCCGTCCCGGGTGGCCGTCTCCCTCGTCCTCGGCAGCGCGCTCGGCGCCGTCGTGCTGGCCCTCGCCTCGTCCGACGGCTCCCCCGCCGACCGGGGCGAGCGCACCGCCACCGCCTGCCTCGGTGGCCTGGCCGTGCTCATCGCGGGCACGGTGCTCGGCGGCGTGCCGGTCGAGGTGGCCGCCGCCCTCGCCGTCGGCCTCGTCCCGGTCGTCGTCCGGGCCCTGCCGAGCGCGAGCCTCGACGTCGACCCGACCCAGCTCCTGGACACCGACCGGCTCTCGACCACCGTGTGGTCGGTTCGTGAGCGGCACGCGGCACGTCGTCGCCGGGTGTCCGCCCTCGACGTCCGGGGCCGGGTCGACCAGGCGCGCTCGGTGGTCTCGGTCGGCACCGCGTACCTCGCGCTGCTCGCCGCCGGGTCCGGGTGGGTCCTCGCCGTCTCGGCGCCCCTGTCCACCCTCGCGCCGTGGGCCCGCTGGGCGGTCCTCGTCGCCGGTGCCCTCGCCCTCGGCTACCAGGCCCGCCACGTGCGCGACCGGCTCGCGCGGTTCGCGATGCTCGGGGCCGCCGCGTCGCTCACCGTCAGCGCCTCGGTCGCCGTCCTCGACCGGGACGGGTCGTGGCGGTGGGCGCTCGTCGGGGCCGCCGTCGTGCTCGGCGTCGTCGGGGTCGTGGC
>JACXUW010000497.1 GCA_014763705.1 Micrococcales bacterium
GAGCAGGACGTGCCCCACGTGGAGCAGGGCGAGGAGCGTCCACGCGACGTTCGCCGCGACGACGTCGTCGAACCGGACGTCGAGCACGGCGAAGCCCACGGCACAGGCTGCTGCCTCGAGCGGCCGCCACCACACGAGCACCACGGCCGCGACCGCCAGGACGACGGCGGCGGAGAACACCGGGTCCGGGCCGCAGACCGACGGGTCGGCGGGGGTGCAGCGGTCCACCGGCTCCCCGGCCGCGGACGCCACGAAGGCGGCCACCCCTGCGCCCACGAGGACCCAGCGGCGCCATCGGGTCCCGAGCCCGGCCACCCGGGCGGCGGCGCGCTCGGCCGTCATCCCCGCCGTCGTCCCGATGGTCACGGCGGGAGCCTAGGTCAGCGAGGACGCACGCGCCGCCCGCCCCACGAGAGCGGGACGGGCGGCGCGTCGTCAGGTGGCGAGAGCTCAGTCGTCGTGGCCGTGGCCGCGGGCGACCACTCCGGCGGCGTTGACGATGCCGGCGCCGTAGAACCCGTTGAACCGCGGCGTGCCCACGCACGTGGCGGTGTACAGGTCCGAGCGCCCCACGTCGGTGTAGGACTGGACGCCACCCGCCGGGCAGGCGTGGTCGGTGGCGGTGCCCATGACGATGGCGCGCACGGCGTCCGGGGCGAGCCCGAAGCCGCTGCGACCCTGCTGGCGACCGTGCGCCGAGACGGCGAGCGCGGCGACCCCGGCGGCGTGCGGGGAGGCCATCGAGGTGCCCTGGAGGTACTGGTAGTACCCGCACACCTCCTGACCGCCCTTGTGGTCGTGGCCCTTGACGACGCGGCAGTCCTTCATCGTCCCGAGCGACTCGCCGAGCGGCGTGATGTTGCCGTCGGCGTCGACCTGGCCCTCGTCCTGCATGACGTTGAGCGGGGCCGTCGAGAGGATGAGGTTGCCGTTGGTGCGGTAGGTGTCGGTGCCGAGGCCGTCGCGGTACCAACCGCCGGGCGCCGAGACCTCGATCTCGCCGGAGCGCAGGTCGGTGGCCCAGTTCGAGTAGTCGGCCTTGCGCTCGGACGGGCCGAGCGCCGAGACGCCGAGCACGTGCGGGCCCTCGACCGGCAGGTCGAGGCAGGTCGCGTTGTCGATGGTGCGCGGGTGCTCGGTGCCGCCGGGGTAGTCCGGGCTCGAGGTGTCGGTGCGCGGGTTCGAGATGTCCTCGTTGTTGTTGCCGAGGGCCGCGACGAGCGTGACGCCCTTGCGGTGCGCGTAGTTCAGCGCCCGGGTCATCGACTGGATGATGAGGTCCTGCTCGGCCGCCTGCTCCGGGGTGTCCTCCGGCGCGCCACCCCGGCAGTTGTAGGCCCACGGGTCGACGTAGAACGACATGTTGACGACGTCGATGCCGACGTCACCGGAGTAGGTGAGCGCCTTGACGGTCGGGGTGAGGAAGAAGTAGCCGCTGTCCTGGCCGGCGCGGACGTTGACGAGGTCGACGTTCGGGGCCACGCCGGAGACGCCGAGGCCGTTCATCGCGGCGCCGATGGTGCCGGCGACGTGCGTGCCGTGGCCGTTGTCGTCGTGGTCGGCCGGGTCGACGCAGTTCGCGTACTCGCACGGGCCGTCGATGTCGGGCATGTCGGTCGTGAAGTTGCGCGACAGGCGGCGGTCGAAGTTGGCGGCCAGGTCCGGGTGGGAGCCGTCGACGCCGGTGTCCATGATCCCGACCCGGACGCGCTTGTCGCCCATCTCGGTCCGGTGCGCCTGCGGCGCGTTGATCATGTCCATGCCCCAGAGCAGGGAGTCGAGCGGGTCGGCCTTGGGGGCCTTCGGACCCTTGGGGCCCTTGTCGTCCCCGCGGCCGTCGCGGTGGTCGGCGGTGCGGGCCGCGACGTCCTGCTCGTGGGCGCGCTCGCGGTCGGCGACCTTGCCGGCGTCCGGCGAGCGACCGACGACGCCGTCCTTCGCCGCGGCCGCGACCCCGGAGAGCGCGCGGGCGCTGGCCGCGAAGCCGGCGCGGGTGGAGTCGACCGAGACCAGGCCGATGTCGGTGTTCACCGAGGTCACCGTGGCCCCCGCCTGCTGCAGCCGCTGCGCGAGGGCGCGGGCGTCGGTGCCCTCCTTCGCGAGCACGGCATAGCTCGTGCGCTCCGTCGTACCGGTCGCGGCGGCCTGGTGCGCGGACGCCGTCGAGGCCACCGCTCCCAGGGTGCCCGTGGCCAGGGCCACGACACCGGTCAGGGCGACCATGCGAGATCGTCGCATTCCTTCGTCTCCTCCGTCAGGGATGGGCGCGACGCTGCGCCCGATCCGCACCGTAGGGCGCGACCCGACGGGGTGGGGC
>JACXUW010000057.1 GCA_014763705.1 Micrococcales bacterium
CCGCGATGGGGTGGGCCGGCCTGCAGATCGTCTGGCTCGGGCGCAGCCGCAGCACTGCCGACGAGTCGGGCGCGCTCACCGCCATCGCGACGACACTCGGGGGACGCGCGGTCCTCTGGGTCGGCTTCGTCGGGTTCGCCGTGGTCACCGTGTGGAACCTGGCCCGGGCCGTCACCGGCCGGCACTGCCACACCCGGCTCAAGCGCCTCGAGCACGCCGCCGACGGCATCGCCTACGCCACGGTCGCGTGGGCGGCCGCCGCGTTCGCCATCGGGGCCGGTCAGAGCAGCCGCGACTCGACCATCGGCATCACGCGGACCCTGCTGACCCTGCCCGGCGGGGTCCTCCTCGTCGTGGGCGCCGGGATCGCCGTGGCCGGGGTGGGCGCCTTCAGCATCTGGTCCGGGCTCTCGCGCGACTTCCTCGTCGACCTCGCCCGCCGCCCGGGGCGGGCCCTCGTCGTCGTCGGCATCATCGGCTTCGTCGCCCGGGGCGTGGCGTTCGGCATCGTCGGCCTGCTCTTCGTCGTGGCCGCCCGCACCCACGACGTGCGGGCCTCGACCGGCATCGACGGCGCGCTGCACTACCTCCAGGCCGCCCCGGCCGGCCGGTACGCGCTCGCCGTCGTCTCGGTGGGCCTCGTCGCCTTCGGGGTCTACCTCATGACCCGGGCCCGGCACCTGCGCCCGTGACCCCGCAGGTCACGCTCCGGGCGGGATCTCCCCGGAGCCGCGCGCGACGAGGGTCGGCTCGACGACGACGTGCTGCGGCGGCGAGGTGTCCCCGCCGATCCGCGCGAAGAGACGTTCGGCGACGAGCCGGCCCATCTTCGAGACGTCCTGCCGGATGACGGTGAGCGGCGGGTCCAGCAGGTCGGCGAGCGGGAAGTCGTCGAACCCGACGAGCGCCACCGACCGGTGCAGGCCGCGCTCCTGGAGCGCCCGCACGGCCCCCGACGCGAGGATGTTGCGGCCGGCGAAGATCGCGGTCGGGGGCTCGGCGAGGTCGAGGAGCCGGTGGACGACCTCGCTCGCCTCGTCGGTCGAGGTGATGCCCTCGACGACGAGCCGCTCGTCGGGGCGCAGGCCACGGTCGGTGTGCGCCGCGGTGAAGCCGGCACGGCGGTCGCTGGCGGTCGTGATCTGCGGCAGGTGGAACAGCGCCGCGATCCGTCGGTGCCCGCGGTCGAGGAGGTGCTCCGCGGCGAGCCGGGCACCGAGCGCGTTGTCGGCGACGACCGAGTCGACGTCGACGCCCCGCGGGGGCCGGTCGACGAACACGGCCGGCGTGCCCGTGCGCAGCTCGGCGACGAGGTAGTCCTGCCGGTCGCTGGCCGGCATGATGACCACGCCGTCGACCCGACGGGTCACGAGGTCGTGGACGAGCTCCTGCTCGCGGTCGACGCCCTCGTCGAGGCTCGCGGCGAGGACCCCGGTGCGGTGCGCCCGGGCGGCGTCCTCGAGGGCGCGCAGCAGGCTGGCGGAGAACGAGTTCGAGACGTCCTGGACGAGAGCGCCGATGAGCCCGGAGCGGGCGCCGGTGCGCCGCAGGTTGCTCGCCGCGAGGTTGGGCCTGTAGTCGAGCCGGCGCACCGCCGCCCCGACGCGCTCGCGCACGTCCGGCGAGACGCCGGGCTCCTCGTTGACCACGCGGGAGACCGTCTTGAGGCTCACCCCGGCCAGCGCGGCGACGTCGCGCATCGTGGCACGCGACCGTCCGTCATTCGACAACGATGTCACGGCCATGTCTCGATTTGTACCGGTTGCCTTGACCTACGCGCAAGTAAACGGTAGAACTACGGCCTGACAACGTTGTCACAGGGCAGCGTCGTCGATCCAGCCCAGTACTCGAAGGAGAGTCCGGATCATGCAGCTCCGTCAGGTTCCCACGACGCGCACCGCCCGCCGGGCCGTCGCCTCGGCCGCGATCGTCGGCCTCGCCCTCACCGCCACCGCCTGCAACCGCGGCAGCACCTCCGACTCCGGGTCCGGCGGCGGCGACGCCGCGGTCGGCGTCACCCTCATCACCAAGGACTCCACGAACCCGTTCTTCGTCGCCATGCAGAAGGGCGCCAAGGCCGACGCCACGAAGAACAACGTCAAGCTCACCGTCGCCTCCGGCAAGCAGGAGGGCGACGACCAGGGCCAGATCACGGCCATCGAGGACGCGGTCGCCCGTGGCGACAAGGGCATCCTCATCACCCCGATGTCCACGGGGGTCAACGCCGCGATCAAGAAGGCGCGCGACGCGGGCCTCTACGTCATCGCCCTCGACACCCCGCCGGACCCCGCCGACACCGTCGACATCACCTTCGCCACCGACAACCGCTCGGCGGGCAAGCTCGACGGGCAGTGGGCCGCGGCGACCCTCGACGGCAAGCCCGCCGTCATCGCGCTGCTCGACCTGTTCGACGACAAGATCGTCTCGGTCGACTACAACCGCGACCAGGGCTTCCTCGAGGGGATGGGCATCGACGTCGCCGACCCGAAGAAGAACGGCGACGAGGCCAAGACCGGCACGTACTCCGGGGGCAAGGGCGGCCAGTACACGATCGTCTGCAACGAGGCCGGCAACGGCGCCGAGGACGGTGGCCGCAGCGCGATGGAGAAGTGCCTCGCGAAGAACCCGGACATCAACCTCGTCTACACGATCAACGAGCCGACCGCCGTCGGCGCCAACGCCGCCCTCAAGGCGGCCGGCAAGACCGCGACGATCGTCTCGGTCGACGGTGGCTGCGCCGGCGTCTCGTCGGTCAAGTCCGGTGTCATCGGCGCCACGGCGCAGCAGTACCCGCTGAAGATGGCGACCCTCGGCATGGAGGCGATCGCCAAGATCGCCCGCGGCGGCGAGAAGCCGAAGACCACCGAGGGCCTCGACTTCTTCGACACCGGGGTCGCGCTCGTCACCGACAAGCCGGTCGACGGTGTCGAGAGCATCGACTCCGCCAAGGGCGCCGACCTCTGCTGGGGCAACTGAGCATGAGCTCCACCAGCAGCACGTCCGCCGCCGCCGAGTTCGCTCGGCGGCGGCAGACGCCCCTGCAGCAGCTGCAGCACCAGCTCCACCGCCGTCCGTGGTTGAGCCCGTTGTTCCTGCTGCTCGTGGCGTTCCTCGCCTTCTTCATCGCCACGCCGACGTTCCTCACGGCGAGCTCGATGGGGATCCTGCTGCAGCAGACGGCAGTCGTCGCGGCACTCGCGGTGGGCCAGACGCTCATCATCCTCACCGCGGGCATCGACCTGTCGGTCGGTGCGGTGATGGTCCTGTCCATGATGGTGATGGCCTCGCTCGCGCGCGACGGAGGGATGCCGGGGCTGCTCGCCCTGGTCATCGGTGTCGCCCTCGCGACGGTCGCCGGCCTGCTCAACGGCCTCCTGGTGACCCGGATCAACCTGCCGCCGTTCATCGTCACCCTCGGCACCCTGAGCATCTTCACGGCCATCGCCCTGCTCTACTCGGGCGGTGAGAGCATCCAGGCCGAGCACCTGCCGCGGTTGCTCAACGTCCTCGGCGAGGGCTTCGGCATCGGCTCCTTCCGGCTGACCTGGGGCATCGTCGTCGTCGTCCTCATCTACGCGGTGATGGCCTTCGTCCTGTCCCAGACGGCGTGGGGGCGCTACGTCTACGCCGTCGGTGACGACGCCGAGTCCGCCCGCCTCTCCGGCGTGCCGAGCCGGCGCATCCTCCTCGGCGTCTACACGGTGGCCGGCCTCATCTACGGCATCGCCGCGTGGATCCTCATCGGCCGGGCGGGCGCGGCGACGCCCAACGCCATCCCGGACGCCAACCTGGCCTCGATCACCGCGGTCGTCATCGGCGGCACCAGCCTCTTCGGTGGCCGCGGTCGGCTCATCGGCACCCTCATCGGCGCGCTGATCGTCCAGACCTTCGCCTTCGGGCTCTCCCAGCTCGGGGTCGACCAGCAGTGGCGCGTCCTGGCGACGGGTGTCCTCGTCATCGTCGCGGTCGCCATCGACCAGTGGATCCGGAAGGTGAAGGCATGAACATCACCCCAGGAAGCTCCGGGGGGTCCCGATGAGCACCATCGAGCGGCTCCCGCTGACCCACGACGCCATCCCCGAGGGCCGGCGCCACATCTACGACACCGACCCGGTGCTCACCGCGCGTGACCTCGTCATCACCTTCGGGCGCGTCATCGGGCTCGACGGCGTGAGCCTCGACCTGTACCGGGGCGAGGTGCTGGCGGTGATCGGCGACAACGGCGCCGGCAAGTCCACCCTCATCAAGTGCCTCACCGGGGCCTACCTCCCCGACTCGGGCGCGATCCACCTGGAGGGTGAACGGGTCCACTTCCGCCGGCCCCAGGACGCCCGCGAGGCGGGGATCGAGACGGTGTACCAGCAGCTCGCCGTCATCCCCGCGCTCGACATCGCGAGCAACCTCTACCTCGGCCGTGAGGAACGCCGCGGTGGGATCCTCGGCTCGATGTTCCGGATGCTCGACAAGGGCGGCATGGAGAAGCGGGCCGGGCAGTCGGTGCAGGACCTCGGCATCCAGACCATCCAGAACATGAGCCAGGCCGTCGAGACGCTGTCCGGTGGGCAGCGCCAGGCGGTGGCCGTCGCGCGGGCCGCGGCGTTCGGGTCCAAGGTCGTCGTCCTCGACGAGCCGACCGCGGCGCTCGGCGTCAAGGAGTCGGGCATGGTCCTCGAGATGGTGAAGCAGCTGCGGGACAACGGTCTCGCGGTCATCCTCATCAGCCACAACATGCCGCACGTGTGGGAGGTCGCCGACCGCATCCACATCCAGCGGCTCGGGGGCTGCGCCGGTGTCATCACCCCGCAGTCGCACGACATGGGCGAGGGCGTGGCCATCATGACCGGCGCCAAGACCCTGTCGGGGAGCTGATCCCCGAGGTGCCGCACCCGGCTCTCGCCGGGTGCGGCACCCGCTCCCCTCCGATCGGCCTTCCGTGCCGGTCCCCCTGCGGCACAACGGAGTGCATCCATGTCCATCGTCGTCGGGTACGTCCCGCGCCGGGAGGGCCTCGCCGCCCTCGAGGCCGCGGTGGCGGAGGCCCTGAGGCGGAATGAACCGCTCGTCGTCGTCAACGCCGGCGCCGACGCGGACCCGTTCGGCTCGGGTCTGGCCGAGCGGCGCGACCTCGAGGCGATGTGCCGACCGCTCGCGGACGCAGGTGTGTCGCACGAGATCCGGCAACCGCGTCGCGGACTGTCGCCGGCCGACGAGCTCCTCGTCGCCGTCGAGGACTCCGGTGCCCGGCTCCTCGTCCTCGGTCCACGGGACCACCGCCACCCGCGCGCCGGGCACTCGGACTCGACCGTCGTCCGGCTCCTCCTCGAGGCCGACTGCGACGTCCTCCTCGTGCGGTTCGCCGGCGTCTGAGCCGGCCCCCGCCACCCGCCGGCCACGCGGCGGCCACCCCCGGTTCACCGGCCGATGTCGCTCCGTGGACAGGGTGTGCACGGCACGCGGCGCTCACCCCGGGTCTCTGCTAGGTTCGCAGGCGGTTGCAGCAACAGCAGTACCTCGAAGGTCGAACTACCCTCGCGCCACAGGGGGCTGGAGTCGCATCCACGACCGGCACGAGGTGTGCCGGGCGAGTGACACACAGGAAAAGGAAGTACCCCCCACATGGCACAGGGCACCGTGAAGTGGTTCAACGCCGAGAAGGGCTTTGGTTTCATCGCCCAGGACGGCGGCGGCCCGGACGTGTTCGTCCACTACTCCGCCATCGACGTCCAGGGCTACCGCAGCCTGGACGAGGCCCAGCGGGTCGAGTTCGAGGTCACCCAGGGTCCGAAGGGTCCGCAGGCCGACCAGGTCCGCCCCATCTGACCCGGTACCACCGAGTCCTCGCAGACGACCCCCGTCCGGCGCTCCGGGCGGGGGTCGTCCGCGTCCGCCGGCCCGTCACCCGGGCCCGACCCCGACCGGATGCCGGGCTACCCCGCAGTACTCGTCGTGATGACGACCAGTACTGCGCCGTAGCCCGCGCACGACCAGTACTGCGCCGTAGCCCGCGCACGACCAGTACTGCGCCGTAGCCCGCCCACGACCAGTACTGCGCCGTAGCCCGCGAGGGGCGGCGCGTCAGGGGCGGGCGAGGAGGGTGAGGAAGTCCTTGGCCACCGGTGCCGCCGTCTCGCCACCGCTGACGCCGGCCTCGACGAGCACCGCGAAGGCTACCTTCCCCTGGTACCCGGTGAACCACGCGTACGGCTTCTCGTCGACGCCGTGGTCGGCGGTGCCCGTCTTGCCCCGGACGGTGCCGCCGGGCGTCCCGCGCAGCACGGTGGCGGTCCCGGTCGAGACCACCTCGGCCATCATCGAGCGCAGCTGGGCGACGGCCTGCCCGTCGAGCGGCGCGGGTCGGGGGTTGCCGCCGTCGCCCCGGACGAGGACCGGTGGCAGATAGGTGCCGCGGCCGACGCTCGCCGACATCACGGCGAGCGCGAGCGGCGAGACCTCGTCGCGCGCCTGCCCGATGACCGCCGCCGCCTGGTCGGTGCCCTTGCGGGTCTCGGGGATGCTGCCGTCGAACGCACCGTCCACCCCGAGGGTCCGCGCCCAGCCCGCGCCGATGCCCAGCGCCTTCGCGGCCGTCGTGAGGTCGGTCGTCGCGAGCTTCTGCGAGAGGGAGATGAACGCGGTGTTGCACGAGTGGGCGAAGTCCTGGCTGAACGGCACCGACCCGGGGATGGACTCGCCCGCGTAGTTGTGGAACGAGCGGCCGTCGACGGTGACGGTCGTCGGGCACGCCACGGTGCTCGACGGCGTCGTGACGCCACGGGTGAGGTACGCGTACGTCGAGGCGACCTTGAACGTCGAGCCCGGCGGGTACTTGCCGGTGATGGCGCGGTCGAAGCCACTGCTCGGCGAGTTCGCCGCCGCCAGCACCTCGCCGGTCGGCACGTCGACCGCGACGACGGCGGCCGGCACGGACAGGCGCGCGTCGGCGAGCGCCTGCTCGGCCGCCTTCTGGGTCGTGGGGTCGAGCGTCGTCTCGACGTCGGTGCCCGCGACCGCCTCCGTCGAGAACAGGGTCTTCTTCGCGTCGGTGACGACGGCGATCCCCGGAGTGCCGGCGAGCGTCGCGTCGTACTGACGCTGCAGCCCGCTCAGGCCCGCCCGGTCGCCGGTGGCGTAGCGGCCCTTGCCCTGGTCGACGATCTCGGCGGTCACCTCGCCGACCGTCCCGAGCAGCGGCTGGCCGAAGGTGCGGGTCGGCCCGAGGGGCTGGGTGGCCGACGGGGCGATGACGCCCGTGATGGCGTCGAGCCGGGCCTTGCGTGGTGCGTAGTCGGACTCCCGGTAGGTGATGACCGGGATGGGTGCCTGCGACCCGCTCTTCTTCCGGTCGGCGAGGGCCTTGACGACCGACCCGGGGGTGACGCCGGTGACCTGCTCGAGCGCCGCGGCACCGGCGGCGTCGGCGCGGACGGGGTCGAGCTGCACCTGGTACACCGTGCCCTGCGGCATGAGCGGCCGGCCGGCCCGGTCGAGCAGGTCGCCTCGGGTGGGGGCGCTCCGCTCGAGGGACATCCGGCCGCCGGCGGGCAGCTCGGGGTGCCACGGTGAGCCGTCGCCCGGGCCGGTGACGAGCCAGCGCTCACCGCGCTCGACGAGCCGCACGGGGGTCGAGTACCGCCACTCGTGCTCGCCCGGCAGGGTCCAGGTGACCTCGAGGGACGCGGTCGCGCGCGTGCCGTCACGGTGCACGGTGCCGGGCCGCGCGGTGACCGCCGCGGACCCGAGGCCGGCGACCGCCGTCGTGAAGTCCTTGGCCGCACCGTCGCTCGCGAACGGCACCGCGCCGAGGTCCTTCCCGTGCCAGGCCGCCGCGTACCGGGTCAGCGCGGCCGTCGCCGCGGCGTCGCGCGAGTGCTCGCGAGACATCCACCACCAGCCGCCCCCCGCCGCGGCGGCGAGGACCGCCACCACCGTCGCCACCCAGATCCACCGACGTCCCATGGGCCCCATCCAACCCGATGGTCGCCGCGGGCACCCGTCCGCGGCCGCCGTGCATCACACGTCCAGCGCACGCACAGGCTGCGTCCGTACACTTGGCCGGTCGTCCGTCCGCACGGCCCGGGACTCCCGGGCCGCGGACCACCGAAGGAGCCCCCGTGTCCGAGCCCACCCGGCGGAGCCGCTCCGCCGAGCGCGCGGCCGAGGCCCGCGGCTCCCGGCGGCGGCGCATCCTCGTCGTACTCACCGTGTTCGTCGTCGTCGCCGCGATCGTCGGCGGAGCCGCCTGGTGGCGGCTCGAGGGCAACATCAGCCGGCTCGACATCAGCGGGGCCCTCTCGAGCGACCGCCCGACGCCGGTCGACACCAAGCCGCTCAACCTCCTGCTCATCGGCTCGGACACCCGGGTCGGCCAGGGCACGACCGACGCGAAGTCGGTCTCCGGGGCGCGCTCGGACACGACGCTCATCGCGCACCTGTCGGGTGACCGCAAGCACGTCACCGTGGTGTCGATCCCGCGCGACTCGATGGTCCCGATGCCGCCGAACTGCGACGCGAAGGTGCCGAAGCAGAACTGGCCGGTCCAGCAGTTCAACGCGGCGTACAGCCTCGGCGGCCCGGCCTGCCTCATCAACACCATCGAGGCCGACACCGGGATCTTCATCAACCACTTCGCGGTCGTCGACTTCAGCGGCTTCAAGGGGATGGTCGACGCCCTGGGCGGGGTGCCGGTGTGCACGCCGGTCGCCATCAACGACCCCAAGGCGCACCTCAAGCTCAGTGCCGGCCGGCACGTGCTGAACGGCACCCAGGCCCTCGGGTACGTCCGGGTCCGCTACACCGAGGGCGACGGCTCCGACCTCGGCCGGATCAAGCGCCAGCAGGCGTTCCTCTCCTCGATCGTCCAGGAGGCGACCCGCACCTCCCTCCTCCTGCGGCCCGACAAGCTCTACGGGTTCCTCGACGCCGCGACGCAGTCGCTGACCACCGACGAGGACCTCGGGCTCGGCACGATGAAGGACATCGCCACCTCGGTCAAGGACGTCGGCGTCAAGAACGTCGCCTTCGTCACCGTCCCCGTGCAGACCTACCCCAAGGACCCCAACCGGGTCGAGTGGACCGATGCCGCGCCGACCCTGTGGAAGGCCATCCGCACCGACCAGCCGGTGACCCGGCCGAGTGCGTCGCCGAGCCCGAGCGCCTCGGCGACCCCGCTCACGGTCAGCCCTGCCGACGTCGCCTCGGTGGTCGTCGTCAACGGGACGGGCGCCGACGGCCTCGCCGCGCAGGAGGCCGAGGCGCTGCGGGTCCAGGGCTTCGGCCGGGTCTCGACCTCCTCGACCACCGAGCGCCGCGACGGTGTGCTCGTCGAGTACTCCAGCGGCCAGGAGGAGGCGGCCCGCACCGTCGCCGCGGCGTTCCCGGGCGCGAAGGTCGCGAGGACCACGGGACTCGGCACCGGCATCCGGGTGACGATCGGCCCGGGCGCGGCGCACGTCGTCGCCGTCCCCAACCGACTCGGCACCACGCCGATCCCGGCGCCGAAGATCACGGCGCCGGCCCCGACGCAGTCCATCCAGGCCCGGACGGCGGACCAGGACATCTGCTCCTGAGCCGGACCGATACGAAGTCGTCGGCTCCTGGTGCTTTCGTTCGCGTCACGTCCCGGGGTCTCCCCAACGGCCCCCGAACTTGGTTTCATGCCGACGGACCCGCGAGGCCGCGAGTGAGGGCGGTCGGCGGCCGCGCCTGAAAGGACCCCTCCCGTGACCGCACTGACGACGTCGACGGCACCCGACGCGGGTGTGCCCGCCCCGACCTACGACCGCACCGCGGCGACGGTGGGCATCGTGCACTTCGGCTTCGGCAACTTCCACCGGTCCCACCAGGCGATGTACCTCGACCGCCTGATGGACACCGGTGAGGGCCTGGACTGGGGCATCTGCGGGGTCGGCGTGCTGCCCCAGGACGCCGCGATGCGCGACGCCATGCGCGCGCAGGACTGCCTCTTCACCCTCGTCGTGCGCCACCCGGACGGCTCGCTCGAGCCACGGGTGGTCGGGTCCGTGCTCGAGTACCTCTTCGGGCCCGAGGACGCCGATGCGGTGTACGCGCGGCTCGTCGACCCCGCGGTGCGCGTCGTCAGCCTCACGGTCACCGAGGGCGGGTACCTCAAGAACGCGGCCACCGGGGCCTTCGACGCCGGCGACGAGGCGGTGCTCCACGACGTCGGGGACCTCGAGCACCCGCGGACCGCGTTCGCGTACATCGTCGAGGGCCTGCGCCGCCGTCGAGCCGCGGGACTACCCCCGTTCACGGTCCTGTCCTGCGACAACCTCCAGGGCAACGGCGACGTCTGCCGGCAGACCGTCGTCGGGTTCGCGCGGCTCGTCGACCCCGAGCTCGCCGCCTGGATCGAGGCGGCCGTGTCGTTCCCGAACTGCATGGTCGACCGGATCACGCCGGCGACGACGGACGCAGACCGTGAGACGCTGCTGCACGACTTCGGCATCGAGGACCGCTGGCCGGTACCCGCCGAGCCCTTCACGCAGTGGATCGTCGAGGACGAGTTCCCCCTCGGGCGACCGCCGTTGGAGGCGGTGGACGTGCAGTTCGTCGACGACGTCAAGCCCTACGAGCTGATGAAGCTGCGGTTGCTCAACGCGAGCCACCAGGCCATCGCCTACCTGGGGGCGCCCCTCGGCTACACGCTCGTCGACGAGGCGATGCGTGACGAGCGCATCCGCACCTACCTCGAGCGGTACATGGCCGACGAGGCGGCGCCCACCCTCGGTGAGCTGCCCGGCATCGACCTGCCCGCGTACATGGCCACCCTCGTCGAGCGGTTCGCCAACCCCGGCATCAAGGACACGCTGGTGCGCCTCGCGACCGACGGCGCCAACCGGATGGCCACCTTCACGCTCCCGGCGGTCCGCGCCAACCTCGAGGCCGGGCGGCCCGTCGCGCTCGGTGCCCTGATGGTCGCCGCGTGGGCCGAGTACTGGGCGCTCATCGCGCGAGGAGGCCTGCCGGACAGCGAGGTCCCGCCGGACGTGCACGCCTCGACCCTCCGCGCGGCGGCGGCCTCGGACGACCCGGCCGCGTTCGTCGAGGTGGAGGCGATCTTCGGGGACCTCGGCACCGACGAGCGGTTCCGCGGCGAGTTCCTCCGGGCCCGCGCCGAGATCGCCGCCGAGGGCGTCGCGGCGGCGGTGGACACCGCCCTCGCCTAGGTCTCGACCGGCGCCCGGAGCCCGAGGCTGAACACCTCGGGCGGCGGCTTCTGCGACGACTCGAGCTTGCGGTAGCTCGTCGGTGTCGTCCCGACCTCGGCGAGGAACTGGCGGTTGAAGTTGGCCATGTTGTGGTACCCGCTCATCGCCGCGACCTGCGCGATGGCGTGGTCGCTCGTGTCGAGAAGCCTGCGCGCGTGGGCGATCCGCAGCTTCTTGACCATGTGGCTGAAGGTCATGCCGGTGGCCGACTTGAAGTACTTCGAGAACGTCGGCTCGGACATGTAGGCCATCCGGGCCGCTGTGGCGAGCCGGATGTCGCCGGTGAGGTTCTCGAAGATGTAGGCCAGCCCGGCCTCGACGGCGCCGATCGAGTTGCTGTCCTGGGGCCGCCCGAGCCACTCGCTCGCGACCACCTCCCGCTCCTCGCGCGGGGCCTGGGCGAAGAGGCCGAGGAGCCGGAAGAAGTGCGCCATCTGCTCGGCGCCGCGGCTGCGGGTGACCTCGAGGATGGTCTCGGCCGCGCGCCACGCCGTGGCGCCGGAGAACACGAGCCCGCGGGTGGAGAGCCGCAGCACCTCGTCGACCTCCTGCAGCTCGGGGATGAGCTCCATGCAGCCGCGGATCCACTCGTCGGTGAACTGGATGACGGCGTCGCGGTCGACGGCCACCTGACCGGGCTCGAGGTCGCTCACCCAGTCGTGCGGCAGGTTCGGGCCCATGATGCTCACCTGGCCCGGCGAGAAGGTGCCGACGTGGTCGCCGGCGATGAAGCTGCCGTGCGACTTGGTGATGAGGTGGATCTCGTACTCGGGGTGGGCGCCCCAGCCGCAGATCTCGCTCGGGAAGTCGTGGGTCAGGGCCCGGATGGCGTGCTGCGGGTGCGGGGGGATGACCTCGCGGCGCGGTGCGTCGGCGTAGGGGCCGCGCACGAGCGGGGCGGCGGGCTCGCCGTCCTCGAGCGCGAGCGAGGGGAAGCCGGCGAGGCGGATGCGGGGGGTGCCCGTGGACTGATACGAAATCGTCACCACTCCCTCGTGGACGTCGTCGTCGGGCGCATCACACGCCGGGTCGCGCTGCGGTGCCGCTCACCCGTGAGAGCAGCCGCACGGGTGAGCGCAGCAAAATAGTATCGAAAGAGCGCGGGTCATGGTGCTTGTCGCCACTTCGCGGGTCTCCCTACATTGCCGGTGTTCCACCGCGGCAAGGCGTATCGGAACGCTTCCCGGGCACACCCCGGGGGGCCACGCTCCTCCCGGGCGGGAGGGGTGAGACCTACCAAAGGAGTTAGGCATGCTCTTCACGAAGCGCGCCCTGACCTTCGGCGCCGGTGCGCTGGCTTCGGCCCTCGCGCTGGCGGCCTGCTCGTCGGGGAACGTCTCCACGGACAACGGCTCCGCCGGCGGCGGAGGCGGCAACGTGACCCTCAAGCTGGCCACCGTGAACAACGGCCAGATGAAGGACATGGAGAAGCTCAAGACCGAGTACGAGAAGGCCAACCCGGGCACGACCGTCAACTTCCAGGTCATGGAGGAGGGCGACCTGCGCGCCGCCGTGACCGCGGACGTGGCGAGCGGCGCCGGCCAGTACGACGTCGTGACGATCGGTGCGTACGAGACCCCGCAGTGGGGCAAGAACGGCTGGCTCGTCGACCTGACGCCGGACCTGCAGAGCGACTCGTCGTACGACGTGAACGACATCCTCCCG
>JACXUW010000498.1 GCA_014763705.1 Micrococcales bacterium
CGAACGTGTGTGAAGAACGTCGGCATGCCGACGTTCTTCACACACGTTCGTGGAGGGTGGGGCGCGGTGGGGGTCAGGCGTCCTCGGCGAGGAGCCGGGCGACCTCGGACTCGGCCAGCGGCCGCAACGGTGAGGTGGGGGGCAGCGTCTCGAGCTGGCGCTCCCACATCTGCAGGTCCCCGGCGCCCCAGCGCGACCGGGTCCAGCCGACCATGAGGTCGGCCTCGCCCGATCCGAGCACGGCCGCGCGCAGCCGAGCCTCGAGCACCTCGCGCAGCTCGACGACCGCGGGCGCCTCGGACCCGGGCAGCAACGGGCCCTTGTAGGCACGCTGGGCGTCGCGCACCCGGCCGGCCGCCAGGTGCGCGAGGACGCCTGACCAGTCGGTCTCCGTCTCAGCACCGAAGCGGTACGGCCGCGAGCGCAGCACCTCGGGCCCGAGGAGCGTGCGCAGCCGGGTCATCTCGGCCCGCAGCGTCGAGGACGTGACCCGCCCCGGGTACACCTCGACCTCGAGCTCCTCGGCGGTGAGCCCGCGTGGGTTCTCGGCGATGGCCGCGACGATCTCGCTGTGCCGGCGGCTCAGCCGGTGCGTCCGGCCACCGACCTCGACGACGGCCTCGGGCAGTCCGAGCGCACGGACCCGCACGACCGCCGGCGCCAATCCGCCGACACCCGAGCCGTCCCCGGCGTCCGGCGCGACGAGCATCCCGGTGAGGGCGAGCCGGCCGAGCTCGGACTCGGCCATCCGGGCCGCCGCGCGGATCATCGCGAGGCTCTGCGGCGTGGCGACGTCGGGGCCGCCGGTGATGTCGACGACGCCGAGGACCGCGCTTGTCACCGGGTCGTGGATGGGCGCGGCCGCGCAGGACCACGGGTGGACGAGCCGGTTGAAGTGCTCGCCGGCGCGCACGACGGCCGGGCCGTCCAGGTGCAGGGCCATGCCGGGCGCGTTGGTCCCGGCGGAGTGCTCGTTCCACGCGGAGCCCTCGACGAAGTTGATGGCCTCGGCCCGGCGCAGCACCCCCGGGGCGCCGGCGACCCAGAGCAGGTGACCGGTGGCGTCGCCGACCGCCATCAGCGCGTCACAGTCGACGGCGGCCCGGCCGAGGACGTCGTAGAGCAGCGGGAAGACGTGCGAGAGGACGTGCGCGGACCGGTAGTCGGCGAGGTCCGGGCCGTCGAGGACGACCGGGGCGAGGTGCGCGTCCGGGTCGACCCCGGCGGCCGACGAGCGCAGCCAGGACTCGGCGACGACCGAGCGCACGCCGGCGCGGTCGTCGTCCGACCCTCGGCGGGCGGTGTCCTTCGGCACGCCTGAAGTACACACCGCGCCCGGCGGCGCGGCAACGACCCGTCCGGATGGGGGCCGGGCCGCCGCCCGCGCCTCGTGCGCGGAGGTGGTCGCCGGGGCGACCGTTTGGGCACACGACGCGGACGGACGACCCGGGGCAGGCGGCCTCCCGTGCCAGCATGGGCCGCGGAGGTGGTGCGACGTGGCCGACGTCGAGGTGATCAAGGACGAGAAGGCGTGGATGGCCCGGGTCGACGGGCACGCCGCGGGCCAGCTGGCCTACCGGGACAGCCTCGACGGGTCGGCGGTCGTGCTCGTGCACACCGAGGTCGGCGAGGAGTTCGAGGGTCGCGGTGTCGGGGGCGCCCTCGTGCGGGCCGCCGTCGACGACATCGCCGCCCAGGGACGGACGGTCCGTCCCGACTGCCCGTTCGCCGCGGAGTGGCTGCGCCGCCATCCGGACCACCCGGTGCAGGTGCAGCAGCGCACCTGAGGGGGCGGCGGCCGGACCACGGCACCGGGAACCCCGAGGTCGCACGGGAACGGTTCCGGTGCGACCCCGGGGTTTCCGGCACCGGGCGGGAAAGCCGCGGGTCCGGCTCAGCCGCCGGTCGGTGGCGTGGCCCGCAGCACCTCGAGCCGGGCCCGGTACTCCTGCTCCTCGATGTCGCCCGCGGCGAACCGGGCGGCGAGGGTCTGCTCGGCACTCGGCCCACGGTGCATCCCCGGACCGCCCGGCCGGCCGCCCCAGGGACCGCCCCAGCGGCGGAACACGAGCAGCCGCAGGGCCACGAAGAAGAGGACCCAGAAGAGGACGAACCCGAACGGGAAGAAGAGGAACCACCAGTGGAAGCCACCCCCGGCGTAGGGACCGTAGTGGGTGGCGATCGTCGTCAGCGCGGTCATGTCGCGTCCTTCCGATGCGTGACGTGACCGGCTCTCGGCCACACCACCACGGTCGGTCGCGGGCGCGTCCTCGCGCGTCGGCCCGGGGATGGCTCCTCGGCTGCTCCCCCGGGAGT
>JACXUW010000499.1 GCA_014763705.1 Micrococcales bacterium
AGCCGCCCCTCGGCGGCCACGACGCGGCCCTGGCCGGTCGCCTCCGCGTCCTGGCCGCCGAGGGGCGGCTCGACCTCGAGGTGCACGACTACTTCACCCACGACGAGCTGCTCGACTACCTCGAGGGGCTCGACGTCTCGGTGCTGCCCTACCGCTTCGGCACCCACTCGGGGTGGCTCGAGGCGTGCCACGACCTCGGCACGACGGTGGTCGCCCCCGACTGCGGGTACTACGCCGAGCAGCGGCCCGTGCTCTCGTACCGCACCGGCGACGCCGTGTCGCTGGCCGGCGCCGTCGAGCTCGCCGCCCACGACCGGCCGACGTGGCGGGCGACGGCCGCCGAGCGCACGGCCGAGCGCGCCGGGCTGGCCCGCGCGCACGAGGAGGTCTACCGTTCGGTCCTCGCCCGGGAGGTGGCGGCGTGCACGTCGTGATCCTCGCCGCGGCCCGCCACCCGGTGGCCGAGCCGTTCGCCGGTGGCCTGGAGTCGCTCACGTGGCACCTGGTCCACGGGCTGCGCCGGGCCGGGGTCGAGGTGACCGTGTTCGCCGGCGAGGGCAGCGACCCCCGGCTCGGCGCCCGGATGCTGCGGACCCGTCCGCTGCGGCTCAGCGACGCCGCGCGCGCCGACGTGAGCATGGTGCCCGAGCCCTGGCTGCGCGAGCACCACGCCTACCTCCAGGTGATGCTCGAGCTGCAGCGCCGGACCGACGTCGACGTCGTGCACAACAACAGCCTCCACCACCTGCCGGTCGCGATGGCGTCGTCCGTGCCGGCGACGGTCCTCACGACGCTGCACACCCCGCCGACGCCGTGGCTCGAACCGGCCATCGCCATCGCGCGCGACAGCGCCCGCTCCGGTCCGCACCACGTCGCGGTGAGCGAGTACACCGCCGCCTCCTGGCGGCACGTCGCCGAGGTCGACGTCGTCCGCAACGGGGTGGACGTCGACCGCTGGACCCCGGGCCCCGGCGGCCCGGACCTCGCCTGGGCGGGGCGGCTCGTCCCGGAGAAGGCGCCGCACCTCGCCATCGACGTCGCCCGGGCCGCGGGGCGACGGCTGCGGCTCGCCGGGCCGGTCGGCGACCCGGAGTACGTGCGGCGCGAGGTCCGGCCGCGGCTCGGGGACGGCGTCGAGTACGTCGGCCACCTCGACACGACCGGGCTGGCCCGGCTGTTCGGCACCAGCGCCGTGACCCTCGTGACCCCGGCCTGGGACGAGCCGTACGGGCTCGTCGCCGCCGAGTCGCTCGCCTGCGGGACGCCGGTCGTGGCGCTGGAGCGCGGCGGCCTGCCCGAGGTGCTCGACGCCGTGACCGGGGTCCTCGTCGACCCCGACCCGGTGGGCCTCGCCGAGCGCGGGGCGGTCGCCGTCGCCACCGCCGCTGCGCTGGAGCGGCGGGCCTGCCGTGACCGCGCGGAGCGGGAGTGCTCCGTGACCCGGATGGTCTCCGAGTACCTCGCGCACTACGAGGCGCTGGCCCCGGGGCTCGTCGCGTGATCGGCTGGTACGTCCACCACGCCGGGCGCGGGCACGCCACCCGCGCGGCCGCCGTCGCCGCCCACCTGCGCCACCCGGTGACCGGGCTCGGGTCCGGGCCACCGCCCGCGGGCTGGCCGGGCGAGTGGGTGCTCCTCGAGCGGGACGACCGCGACCCCGCCCCGCGCGACGTCTCGGCGGGCGGGGTGCTGCACTGGGCTCCCCGCCACGACGCCGGGTTGGTCGCCCGCAACGCGCGCATCGCGCGGTGGATGGCGGCCCGGCGCCCCGGCCTCCTCGTCGTCGACGTCTCGGTGGAGGTGACCCTGCTCGCCCGTCTCTGCGGGGTCCCGACGGTCGCCACGGTGCTTCCCGGCGAGCGGCGCGACGCCGCGCACAGGCTCGCCCACGACGTCGCCGACGCCCTCCTCGCCCCCTGGCCGACGGGAACCCACGACACCGGTTGGCCCCGTCGCTGGGCCGAGAAGGCCTGGACCGTCGGCGCGCTCAGCCGCTTCGACGGGCGTCCGCCGAGGGCCCCGGCCCGGCGCGACGCCCCCCGGGTGCTCCTGCTCTGGGGCGGCGACGGTCGGGCGGTCGGCGCGGACGACGTCGCCGCGGCCCGCGCGGCCACCCCGTCCTGGGAGTGGGTCGAGCAGGAAGGCGCCCACGACGGCGAGCAGGTCTGGCAGGCCCTCCAGGACGCCGACGTGGTCGTGACCCACGGCGGGCAGAACGCGGTGGCCGAGGTCGCGGCCGCACGCCGGCCGGCCGTCGTCGTGGCCCAGCCGCGACCCTTCGACGAGCAGCGCGCCACCGCCCGGGCCGTCGAC
>JACXUW010000500.1 GCA_014763705.1 Micrococcales bacterium
CAGCCTCGAGCAGGTGGTCTCCGTCCTCGACGGCCTGCGCGAGGGCGGCCGGGCGGTCGGCGTGGTCAGCCACGTCGCCGACCTGCGGGCCCGGATCGGGCACCAGGTCGTCGTCACCAAGGGAACGGCCGGGAGCGACGTCGAGGTGCGGGCCGGCGACGCCGCTCCCGCGGCCTGAACGTCCTCAGTCCTCCTCGAACGCCTCGGGCGCCGGGCACGAGCACACGAGGTGCCGGTCGCCGTAGGCGCCGTCGATGCGACGCACCGGCGGCCAGTACTTGGCCGTCGGGTCGACCCCGTCCGGGTAGGCAGCGGTCGCCCGGTCGTACGGGTGGTCCCAGTCACCGGCCAGCGACACCGCCGTGTGCGGCGCCTGCCGCAGCACGCTGTCGGCGACGGCGACCCTGCCCGAGCCGACCTCGTCGATCTCGCGGCGGATGGCGATCATCGCGTCGCAGAACCGGTCGAGCTCGCCGAGGTCCTCGCTCTCGGTCGGCTCGACCATCAGGGTGCCGGCGACCGGGAAGGACATCGTCGGCGCGTGGAAGCCGTGGTCGATGAGCCGCTTGGCGACGTCGTCGACGGTGACCCCGGTCTCCTTCGTGATGCCGCGCAGGTCGAGGATGCACTCGTGGGCGACCAGCCCGTCGGTGCCCGAGTAGAGGACCGGGTAGTGGTCGCGCAGCCGCGCGGCGACGTAGTTGGCGTTGAGCACCGCCACCTCGGTCGCGTGCCGCAGGCCCTCGCCACCCATGAGCCGGACGTAGGCCCACGAGATCGGGAGGATGCCGGCCGAGCCGTACGGTGCCGCCGAGACGGGGCCGACCCCGGTCTCCGGGCCGGCCTGCGGGTCGAGCGGGTGGTTGGGGAGGTAGGGCGCGAGGTGCTCGCGGCAGGCCACCGGCCCGACGCCGGGACCCCCGCCGCCGTGCGGGATGCAGAAGGTCTTGTGCAGGTTGAGGTGCGAGACGTCGGCCCCGAACCGGCCCGGCCGGGCGACGCCGACGAGCGCGTTGAGGTTCGCCCCGTCGACGTAGACCTGCCCGCCGGCGTCGTGCACCATCGCGCAGAGCTCGGTGATGGTGTCCTCGAAGACGCCGTGGGTCGAGGGGTAGGTGACCATGATCGCGGCGAGGGTGTCGCGGTGCTGCTCGACCTTGGCCCGCAGGTCCTCCAGGTCGACGTTGCCCGAGACCGGGTCGGTGCCGACGACGACGACCTTCATCCCGGCCATCACCGCGCTCGCGGCGTTCGTGCCGTGCGCGCTGCTCGGGATGAGGCAGACCCGCCGGGCGTCGTCGCCGTTGGCCCGGTGGTAGGCGGCGATGGCGAGCAGCCCGGAGAGCTCGCCCTGGCTGCCGGCGTTCGGCTGGAGCGACACCGCGTCGTAGCCGGTGATCTCGCACAGCCACGCGGAGAGCTCGTCGACGAGGCCGCGGATGCCGCGCGTCTGCTCGTGCGGGGCGAACGGGTGCAGCTCGGCGAACTCCGGCCAGGTGATCGCGACCATCTCGGTCGTCGCGTTGAGCTTCATCGTGCACGAGCCGAGCGGGATCATCCCCCGGTCGAGGGCGAAGTCGCGGTCGGCCAGGCGGCGCAGGTAGCGCAGCATCGCCGTCTCGGAACGGTGCGCGGAGAAGACCGGGTGGGTGAGGTACTCCGAGGTGCGGGTCAGGGCCTCCGGCCACGCCGGGGCGGCGAGCTCGACGGCGGTGGGCGGCTCGACGTCGAGGGCCCGGCAGACCTTGCCGAGGAGGACGGTGTCGGTCGTCTCGTCGACGCTCAGCCACACCGTGTCGTCGTCGTGGCGCCAGAGGTTGACCCCCTCGGCCAGGGCAGCCGCGACGACGGTGTCGGCCCGGCCGGGCACGCGCAGGGCGAGGGTGTCGAAGAACGGACCGTCGGCGACGTCGACGCCACCCGCCCGCAGGGCCTCGGCGAGGGCGCGGGCATGGGCGTGCACGGTGAGGGCGATGGCGCGCAGCCCCTCGGGGCCGTGGTACACCGCGTACATGCTGGCCATGACGGCGAGGAGCACCTGGGCGGTGCAGATGTTCGAGGTCGCCTTCTCGCGGCGGATGTGCTGCTCGCGCGTCTGCAGCGCGAGGCGGTAGGCGGGAGCGCCGTCGGCGTCGAGCGAGACCCCGACGAGGCGGCCGGGCAGGGTGCGCTCGAGGCCGGCACGCACGCTCATGTAGCCGGCGTGCGGGCCGCCGAAGCCCATCGGCACCCCGAAGCGCTGGGTCGTGCCCACCGCCACGTCGGCGCCCCACTCCCCCGGCGGGGTCGCGAGGGTCAGCGC
>JACXUW010000058.1 GCA_014763705.1 Micrococcales bacterium
GTCTGGAGGACGGCCGCGGCGACTCCCGGCGCGGCGACCGCCGCCGCCCAGGCCGCCGCGTCGACCCGGCCGAGCCCGTCGACCGGGACCGGGGCGCCGTCCCCGGCCCGCAGGAGGAGCACCGAGCGCTCGGCGGCTCCAGCGACGACGACGTCACCGGTCCGGCGCCGGGCGTGGCGCAGGCCCTCGAGCCCGACGGCGAGGGCGTCCTCGGCGCTCGGGTGGACGGAGAGCTCACCGGGCCGGACGCCGAGCGCCCCGGCCAGCACGGCCCGCGCCGTGTCGAGGTGGGCCCGGGCGGCGCGGCCGGGACCGTGGACCCGCGTCGGGTCGGCCCACGCCACGCCGACGGCCGCCTCGAGGGTGCGGGCGGCGAGCGGGTGGAGCGGCCCGCGGGAGGCGTCGAGGACCCCCTCGGCGGGCGCGTCCGCCGGCCCCGCGCGGAGGCCCTCCGGGGACGGTTCAACAGGGCTGTGCGGCACGGCTCGACGGTAGCCCCCCTGCATGCCTCCCGAGGTACCCGTGCAGTAGGGTTTGCTGCGATCGTCCTCGCTCCTCGACACGAAGGGTGCAGCGGTGCGCCAGCACGACTCCTCCACGCCCGGCCGACCGTTCCGGCGCCGCGGCGCCCTGGTCCTCGCCGGCGTCCTGGGCACCCTCGCCCTGGGCGGCTGCGCCAGCGGCGACCTGCGCGGTGACGCCTCCACCGGATGGCTCCCGCACGCGGTCACCGAGGGCGGCGAGCGCGTCACCACGCTGTGGATCGGCGCCTGGATCACGCTCATCGGCGTCGGCCTGCTCGTCATCGGCCTCATCGTCTGGTGCATCGGCGCGTACCGCCGCCACCAGGACGACACCGAGCTGCCGGTCCAGCTGCGCTACAACATCCCGATCGAGATCCTCTACACGGTCGTCCCGATGCTCATGGTCGTCGTGTTCTTCTACTACACGGCTCGCGACGAGTCGGCCCTCGTCGACACCTCGAAGAAGCCCGACGTGACGATCAACGTCGTCGGCAAGCAGTGGAGCTGGGACTTCAACTACCTCGACGACGACGTGCACGAGGTGGGCACCCAGGCCATCCTCACCGGCGAGCCCGGCGCCGAGAAGACCATCCCGACCCTCTACCTGCCGGTCGGTGAGCGCGTCGAGTTCGTCCTCACCTCGCGCGACGTCATCCACTCGTTCTGGGTGCCGGCCTTCCTCCAGAAGATGGACATCATCCCGGGGCGGGTCAACCGCTTCCAGGTCGTGCCGACCGTGGAGGGGCAGTTCAAGGGCAAGTGCGCCGAGTTGTGCGGCGCCTACCACTCCCAGATGCTCTTCAACGTCAAGGTCGTCTCGCGCGCCGACTACGACCAGCACATGGCCGACCTGCGGGCGGCCGACCAGACGGGCCTGCTGGGCAACACGCTCAACCGCGAGCAGCTGATGCAGGGTCAGACCGTCCCGACCGGCGGAGGGAACTGAGCATGAGCGCCGCGACCGACACCACGATGCTCCGCGAGGCGGGCGCCCCCGCGCGCACCCGCCGCCTGTCGCCGGGTGCGACCGTCGTGAAGTGGGCGACGACGACCGACCACAAGGTCATCGGCAACCTCTACTTCATCACCTCGTTCGCCTGGTTCCTCGTCGGCGGCGTGATGGCCCTGCTCATCCGGGCCGAGCTCGCCGAGCCGGGGCTGCAGATCGTCGACAACCCCGACCAGTACAACCAGCTGTTCACGATGCACGGCACGATCATGCTGCTGCTCTTCGCGACACCGCTGTTCGCCGGCTTCGCCAACGCGCTGATGCCGCTGCAGATCGGGGCGCCCGACGTCTCGTTCCCGCGGCTGAACATGTTCGCCTACTGGCTCTACCTCTTCGGTGGCCTCATCGCCGGCGCCGGCTTCCTCACCCCCAACGGCGCCGCGGCGTTCGGCTGGTTCGCCTACGCCCCGCTCTCGGACAGCACCTACAGCCCGGGCATCGGCGGCGACCTGTGGGTCTTCGGCCTCGCGCTCAGCGGCTTCGGCACCATCCTCGGCGCGGTCAACTTCATCACGACGATCCTCAGCATGCGCGCGCCGGGCATGACGATGTTCCGGATGCCGGTCTTCACGTGGACGGTGCTCGTCACCTCCATCCTCGTGATCCTCGTCTTCCCGGCCCTCGCCGCGGCCCTCTTCGCGCTCGGCGCCGACCGACGGTTCGGAGCGCACATCTTCGAGGCCTCCAGCGGTGGGGCGCTGATGTGGCAGCACATCTTCTGGTTCTTCGGGCACCCCGAGGTCTACATCATCGCCCTGCCGTTCTTCGGGATCATCTCCGAGGTCCTGCCCGCCTTCTCGCGCAAGCCGATCTTCGGGTACAAGACCCTCGTCTACGCCACGATCGCCATCGCGGCCCTCTCGGTCAGCGTCTGGGCCCACCACATGTACGTCACCGGCCAGGTGCTGCTGCCCTTCTTCGCGATCATGACGATGCTCATCGCCGTGCCGACCGGCGTGAAGTTCTTCAACTGGATCGGCACGATGTGGGGCGGCAAGCTGGACTTCTCCACCCCCCTGCTCTGGGCGCTCGGGTTCCTCGTCACCTTCCTCTTCGGCGGCCTGACCGGCGTCATCCTCGCGAGCCCGGCGCTGGACTTCCAGCTCTCGGACAGCTACTTCGTCGTCGCCCACTTCCACTACGTCGTCTTCGGCACCGTCGTCTTCGCGATGTTCGCCGGGTTCTACTTCTGGTGGCCCAAGCTGACCGGCCGGATGCTCGACGAGAAGCTCGGCAAGGTCCACTTCTGGATGCTGTTCATCGGCTTCCACACGACGTTCTTCGTCCAGCACATCCTCGGCGCGCAGGGCATGCCCCGGCGCTACGCCGACTACCTGCCCGAGGACGGCTTCACGCTGGGCAACCAGATCTCGACCGCCGGTGCCTTCCTCCTCGGCGCCTCGATGATCCCGTTCCTGTACAACGTCTGGAAGACGTGGCGGTACGCGCCTCTCGTCGAGACCGACGACCCGTGGGGCTACGGCGCGTCGCTGGAGTGGGCCACCTCGTGCCCGCCGCCCCGGCACAACTTCGACCGCATCCCCCGGATCCGGTCCGAGCGACCCGCGTTCGACCTGCACCACCCGGAGGCCGCCGTCGCCGGCGTCCACGACGCGGGGCACTCGGGCGACAGCGGGCTGGTCTCGGCCCTCGGCCCGGCCGACCTGCACGACAAGGCCTTCGTCGACGAGCGCAAGGAGGACTGACCGATGCGCGCGATGGAACGACTCGGCATGCTCGTCGGGGTCTTCGCCTTCACGATGGCCACCATCTACGGGCTCTGGACCTCGTCCACGACCCTCGGGACCGAGTGGGTCGGGACGATCGGGCTCATCCTCGGTGGTCTGCTCGGGTTCATGATCGCCTGGTACGTGTGGATGACCCGCCGCAAGCTGGACATCGACCCGTCCGACGACCCGCTCGGGGAGATCGACGAGATCCAGGGTGAGTACGGGTTCTTCAGCCCGCACAGCTGGCAGCCGCTCTTCCTCGGTGCCGCGGCTGCGACCTGCTTCCTCGGCCTCGCCGTCGGCTGGTGGCTCTTCATCATCGGGGCGTTCTTCGCGATCCCTGCCCTCGTGGGCTGGACCTTCGAGTACTGGAAGGGCCCGCACGCCCTCTGAGGGGCCGCGATCGGCCTCAGCCCCACCCGAGCTCGTGGAGGGCGTCGTCGTCGATGCCGAAGTGGTGCGCGATCTCGTGCACGACGGTCACGGCGATCTCCTCGGTCAGTTCCTCGAGGTCCTCGCACATCCGGGTCAGCGGCCCGCGGAACAGGACGATCCGGTCGGGCAGCGCACCGGCCCCCCAGCCGTCCCCGCGCTCGGTGAGCGGCACGCCCTCGTAGACGCCGAGCAGCTCCGGGTCGTCGGCAGGCGGTTCCTCCTCGACGAGGAAGACGACGTTGTCGAGCATCGCCATCAGCTCCTCGGGCACCTCGTCGAGGGCGTCCTCGACGATCGCGTCGAACTGCTCGGGAGTCAGCGGGCGCACGTGTGTCACGTCCCCGGGGCCCGCAGGCCGCGCAGGGCCGCCCAGCCGAGCGGACGGCCGTTCCAGCGGGCGGTGAGGCTCCCGTCCTCCCCGCGCAGGTGGAGCACGTGCGGGGTCGCGGTCGCGGCGACGCGGGCCTCGAGGACCCCGGGGGCGCTCCAGCCGGCGGAGGCCGAGAACGGGCCGTCGGTGTCCGCCCACGCGCCGTCGCCGGCCGCGAGGACGAGCTCGGCGCCGTCGTCGACGACGAGCCGCCACGGGGCGTGCGCGCTTCCGGTGGCCTCGACCCGCAGGGAGCGCAGCGCGGGGTGATCCTCGTCGGGCTCGTGGGCGAAGGTCCACGGCCCGGGACGGTCCGGTGCCGCCGCGCTCCCACCCGCCGCGTCGACGGCGGCACCGAGCCGCTCGAGGAGCCGGGCGTGGGCCGCGTCGTCCCGGGGGAGCGGGCCGTCGGCCAGGGCCGCGAGCAGCTCCTCCCACACGGCGTCGAGGAGGGCCTGGGTGTCGGTGCTGCACGAGGTGACGGCCACGACCAGCTCGGCGGCCGGGTGGACGAGGGCGTACTGGCCCCACGCGCCGTCGGCCCGGAACCCGTCGTGCCGGGAGCGCCACACCTGGTAGCCGTAGCCCTGGTGCCAGTCCGTCGGGTCGGGGTGCGCGGTGGTGTCGACGCGGAACCCGGTCATCCGCGCCACCCAGCCCTCCGGGAGCAACCGGCGGCCCTGCCACACCCCGTCGAGGCGGAGCAGCTCGCCGAGCCGCGCGATGCCCTCGGTGCGCAGGTGCATCCCCGAGTACCCGATGTCGAGGCCGTCGCTGCGGGGCCGGGCCGACACCTCGACGCCGAGCGGGTCGAGCAGCCGGGGGCGCAGGTGGTCGAGCAGCCGCTCGCCGGTGCGCCGCTGCACCGCCAGGGCCGCCATGAGCGTGGCCCCGTTGTGGTAGACGAACCAGGAGCCCGGCTCCTTCTCGGGCTCGCGGGAGAGGAAGTGCCGCGGGAAGTCGCCGTCGGCCATCAGCCAGTCGAGGGTGTCCTCGCGGTGGCCGGTCGACATCGACAGGACGTGGTGCAGGGTCAGCCGAGCAGCACGGGGTCCGGCGACGTCGGCGGCCTCGGGGAAGAGGTCGACGAGCCGGTCCTCGAGCGAGATGACCCCCTCGGCGACGGCCAGGCCGGCAGCGCAGCCGGTGAGCGTCTTGCTCACCGAGTAGACCAACTGGGCACTGTCGGCCCGGTACGGCGCCCAGGTGGCCTCGGCGACGACCCGACCACGGCGGAGCACGGCCAGCCCGTGCGCCTCGACCCCGGCCGCCGCCCAGCGGGTGAGGAGGGCGTCGAGGGCGGCGGGCGGCACACCCTCGTCCTCGGGCCGCGAGCGGGGCAGGGGCGTCGGCACCGGCGTCGTCACGCGCTCCAGCCTAGGCGCGCGGGCCGGGACGCACCGAGGCCGCACCCGGCGAGCGGGTGCGGCCTCGGTGGACGAGCGGGGTCAGTGCCGCTCGGCAGCCCCCGCGGACTCGACCTCGCCGGCGTGCGCCGGGGCCTCGATGGCCTCGGTCTCGTGGCCGTGGTGGTGGGCGGCCGCGAGCTCGGCCGGGGTGACCGGGTTGACGGCGTCGGCGAAGTAGAAGCGCGAGAGCCGTTCCCGCAGCCGGTCCTTGCGTGCCGCGGGCCGGGCCACGCCGTGCTCGTCGACCTCGGGCTCGAGCTGCAGCGGGGCAACGGCGTCGTGCTGGACGAGGAGCCACTGGTCCTCGGGCAGCCCGGCCTCGTGCCGCTCGAAGAACCGGCCGTCCGGGGTGCGGACGATGGTGCCGGACTCGCGGCCGTGGAGGACCGTGTCCCGGTCACGCCGCTGGAGCGAGAGGCAGACCCGCTTGGTCACCCAGAACACGATCGGCGGCGCGACGAAGAGGGCGATCCGGAAGAACCACGTGATGTCGTTGATCGACATCCCGAGCTTGATCGCCATGATGTCGTTGCCGGCGGCGAACATGAACACCGTGTAGGCCGTGATGCCGGCCATCCCGATACCGGTGCGGGTCGGGGCGTTGCGCGGCCGGTCGAGCAGGTGGTGCTCCCGCTGGTCGCCGGTGACCCACCGTTCGAGGAACGGGTAGATCCCGAGGACGGTGTAGACGAGCGGCAGCAGGACGAGCGCGCCGAGCGCGATGTTCAGCGACAGCGTGAAGCCGAGGAAGTGGAACTCCAGCCAGCCGGGCAGCAGCCGCAGCGCGCCGTCGGCGAAGCCCATGTACCAGTCCGGCTGCGAGCCCGCGGTGACGGGGGAGGGGTCGTAGGGCCCGTACGCCCAGATCGGGTTGATCTGGACCAGGGCGCCCATGAGGGCGATGACGCCGAAGACGATGAAGAAGAAGCCACCGGCCTTCGCGGCGTACACCGGCATCACCGGGTAGCCGACGACGTTGTCGTTGGTACGGCCCGGCCCGGGGTACTGCGTGTGCTTCTGCAGCGCGACGAGCCCGATGTGGGCGGTGAACAGCCCGACGAGGATCGCCGGGATGAGCAGCACGTGGGCGGAGTACAGCCGCGGGATGATCATCTCGCCGGGGAAGGGCCCACCGAAGATGCCGTACACCAGGTAGGTACCGATGACGGGTGAGGTCTGGGTGAAGCCCGCCATCGCGCGGATGCCGGTGCCCGAGAGCAGGTCGTCGGGCAGGGAGTAGCCGGCGAAGCCCTCGATGATCGCGAGCAGCGCGAGGAAGGTGCCGATGACCCAGTTGATCTCGCGCGGCTTGCGGAACGCCCCGGTGAAGAACACCCGGAACATGTGGACGGTCAGCGCGACGATGAACATCAGCGCCGCCCAGTGGTGGATCTGGCGGATGATCAGCCCGCCCTTGATGTCGAACGAGATGTGCAGCGTCGAGGAGTACGCCTCGGACATCGACTGGCCACGGAGCGGCACGTACGAGCCGTCGTAGATCGTGTGGCCGGCACTGGGGATGAACCAGAAGGTGAGGAAGGCGCCGGTGATGAGGCAGATGATCATCGAGTACATCGCGATCTCACCGAGCATGAAGGACCAGTGGTCCGGGAAGACCTTCTTCATGAGGTAGCCGACCGGCTTGGCGGCGCCGGTGCGGTCGTCGACCCAGCCGGCGACCCCGCCGATCTTCTTCGCGGCGGCCGAGGGGGCGACGTGGCGCGGCCCGTCGCCGGCGCGGAGGGCGTCGGCCGGACGCGCGCCGTCGGTCGTGGTGTGGGTGCTCACTGTCCACGCTCCCAGAAGCTCGGGCCGACCGCCTCGCGGAACGGCTGTGCGGAGACGAGGTATCCCTCGTCGTCGACCGTGATCTTCAATTGTGGCAGCGGACGCTTCGCGGGGCCGAAGATGACCTTGCAGTCCTGGGTCACGTCGAAGGTCGACTGGTGGCACGGGCAGAGCAGGTGGTGGGTCTGCTGCTCGTAGAGGCCGACCGGGCAGCCGACGTGGGTGCAGATCTTGGAGTAGGCGACGATGCCCTCGTGGCCCCAGGCGAGCTCCTTCTGGGACTGGATCTGCGAGGGGTCGAGCCGCATGAGGAGCACGGCCGCCTTGGCCTTCTCCTCGAGGAGGTGCTTCGCGCCGCCCTCACCGGTCTCCGGGTTCGGCAGCAGGCCCTCGGGCATGACGTGGAAGACCGACCCGATCGTGACGTCCGAGGCCTTGATCGGCTCGTTCTCGGGGTCCTTCATGAGGCGCAGCGGCTTGAACGTGGGCTCCTCGCCCGGGCCGCTCGGGCCGCCGTTCCACCAGGTGAGCGAGAGGCTCTTCTGCGGCATCGGGCCGAGCGAGCCGCCGACCTGGAGGGCGAGGCCGAGCGGGAAGAGGGCCATCGCGCCGCCGAGCGTGTACTTGATGAGGGGGCGGCGGGTGATCTGCGACTTCCCGCCCTCCTCGGTGAGGACCCGGACCGCCTCGGCGCGGTCGGCGTCGCTGGCCCGCATCGGGTGGCGCTCCTCGACCACCTCGTGGTCGGGCATGAGGGTCTTGGCCCAGTGGACCGCGCCGAGGCCGATGCCGAGCAGGCTGAGCGCGAGGCAGACCCCGAGGCCGACGTTCGTGGCGCTCGTCTCGCCGACGCCGGGGACGAAGACGGTCTGGTTCACGTCGAGGGCGAAGTACAGGACGATGAAGAGCAGGGTCCCGAGGATGGAGATGCCGAAGAGCGTGGCGACCTGCTTCTCGGCCCGCCGCGCGGCGGCCTCGTCGAGGTCGGCCATCCGCGGGACGTGCGTGGGCAGGCCCGGGTTGGTGAACCGCTCGGGGAGGCCGCCCGTCCCGACGACGTGGCCCTCGTCGAGGCGCACGGCGCTGCCGTGGCCGTCGGTGGGCGTCACCTCGGTGCCGGGTGCGGTGTGGTCCTGCTCGTTCATCGGGGTACCGATCTGTCGTCGACGGAAGGGGAGCGGCGGGCGGTCAGGCGGCCTTGGAACCGAGCCAGACGGCGCATCCGACGAGGATGCCGAGACCGAAGACCCAGGCGAACATGCCCTCGGTCACCGGGCCGAGCGACCCGAGCGTGAGGCCACCCGGGTTCTCCTGCTTGTTGATCGTGTCGAGGAAGGCGATGATGTTCCGCTTGTTCTCGGGCGACATGTTCGCGTCGTTGAACACCGGCATGCTCTGCGGGCCGGTGGCCATCGCCTCGTAGATGTGCTTGCCGGAGACGTCCTTGAGGGACGGGGCGTACTTGCCGCGGGTCAGGGCACCGCCGGAGCCGGCGAAGTTGTGGCACATCGCGCAGTTGACGCGGAAGAGCTCACCGCCCATCGCGGGGTCGCCCTTGGTCGGGTCGACGGCCTCCTCGCTGGGGACGCTCGGGCCGGGGGCGAGGGAGGCGACGTACGCGGCGAGCGCGTCGATCTGCTCCTGGCTGAACTTCACCGTCTTCGAGCGCGCGGCCTGGGTGCCCGGCTGGGTCATCGGCATCCGGCCGGTGCCGACCTGGAAGTCGACGGCGGCGGCGCCGACCCCGGCGAGCGGCGGGCCGGCGATCTGGTTGCCGTTGCCGGTCTGGCGGCCCTCGGCGTTGACGCCGTGGCAGGTCGCGCAGTTCGCGCGGAAGAGCGACTTGCCCTCCTCGACCGACTGGGCCGGCAGCGCCTGCGTCGTGGCGTCCGCGGGCTCCGGCGCGACGGCGGCGTACACGGCGCCGGTGAGGAAGAGGCCGAGCATGAGGAGGACGGCGATCGCCGCCGGGTGCCGGCGGCGGGCTGCCAGTGCGTTCACGATGCTTCCTGTCGTCTGCTGCGTGTCGAGTGTGTGTCGAGTCGGCGTGCGGGAGAGGTCACTTCAGGACGTAGATCATGAGGAACAGGGCGATCCAGACCACGTCGACGAAGTGCCAGTAGTACGACGTGACGACCGCGCCGGTGGCCTGCGCGTGGCTGTAGCGGCGGGTGGTGAAGGTGCGCCCGAGGATGAGGAGGAAGGCGATGAGGCCACCCGTCACGTGCATCCCGTGGAAGCCGGTGGCGAGGTAGAAGATCGACCCGTAGGAGTCGGAGGAGAGGGTGATGCCCTCGGTGACGAGCGTGGCGTACTCGAACACCTGGCCGGCGATGAACACGGCGCCGAAGATGTACGTGAGGACGTACCACTCGCGCATGCCCCACGTGCTGACCTTGAGCAGCGAGGTACCGGCCGGGCGGGCGACCACCCCGCGCTCGGCCTGGAGGACGCCGAGCTGGCACCACACCGAGGACACGACGAGGATGATCGTGTTGAGCGTCGCGTACGGGACGTTGAGCGTCGCCGCGTGGTCCTTCCACAGGTCCGGGAGGTGGCCGCGCAGCGTGAAGTAGAACGCGAAGAGCGCCGCGAAGAACATCAGCTCGCTGGAGAGCCACACCATGGTGCCGACGGCGACCATGTTCGGCCGCGTCGCGGGGCCCTGGCCGGGGATGGACGGGACCGGTCCCGCGTGCTTGACCGAAGCTGCTGCAGAAGTCGCCACGGACGGCATTATGCCGACACCGGAGGGGGTCTGACGAGGCGACCCCCCGAAACGCTCGACAACGAGTCGCCACGGCGGCCTGTTCCCGGTGAGCGGGCGTGTCGGGCGGCGCGGCGGCCCCTCGCTACGATGCCTGCATGAGCGATGCGCACGCCCCCGCGGGCCCGTCCACGCAGGCCACCGACGGCATCCACCGCGTCCGGGTCCTCCTCTACAGCGACGACATCACCACCCGCGACGCCGTGCGGGCGGCGGCCGGCCGCCGGCCGGCCCGCGACGTCGAGGTCGTCTCGTGGCAGGAGTGCGCGACGGCGGAGGCGGTCGTCGAGGCGATGGACGCGGGCGGCATCGACGTCGCGGTGCTCGACGGCGAGGCCACGCCCACCGGGGGCCTGGGCCTGTGCCGCCAGCTGAAGAACGAGATCTTCCGCTGCCCGCCGGTCCTCGTCCTCACCGGCCGCCCGCAGGACGCCTGGCTCGCCGGCTGGTCGCTCGCCGACGACGCCGTGCCGCACCCGCTCGACCCCATCGCGGTCGCCGAGGCCATCGCCCGGCTCGCCCGCGAGCGGGTCGCCGTCGGCTGACGCGCGTGGCCCCCACGCCGACCGGCGACCTCACCTGGCCGGACCTCCTCGCCGCCCTGCTCCGCCGCGAGGACCTCTCCACCGACGCCGCCCGCTGGGCCATGGACCAGGTGATGGCCGGCGAGGCCTCGCCGGTGCAGCTGGCCGGCTTCCTCGTCGCGCTGCGGGCCAAGGGCGAGACCGTCGAGGAGCTGCGCGGCCTCGCCGACATGATGCTCGAGCACGCGCACCGCATCGAGGTCCCGGGGCCGAGCACCGACATCGTCGGCACCGGTGGCGACCGGATGCACTCGGTCAACATCTCGACGATGGCCTCGGTCGTCGTCGCCTCGACCGGGCTGCGGGTCGTCAAGCACGGCAACCGCGCGGCCTCGTCGTCCTCCGGCTCGGCCGACGTCCTGGAGGAGCTCGGGGTCGACCTGTCGCTCGCCCCGGACCGGGTCGCGGAGGTGGCCCACCGGGTCGGCATCACCTTCTGCTTCGCCGCGGCGTTCCACCCCTCGATGCGGCACGCGGCGGTGGCGCGGTCGGGCCTCGGGGTGGGCACGGCGTTCAACGCGCTCGGTCCGCTGACCAACCCGGGCCAGCCCACCTACGCGGCCGTCGGGGTCGCCGACGCCCGCATCGCGCCGCTCATCGCCGGGGTGTTCGCCGGGCGCGGCCGCGCGGCCGCCGTGTTCCGCGGTGACGACGGCCTCGACGAGCTGACCCTCGCGACGACGTCGACGGTCTGGTGGGTCCGTGACGGCGCGGTCACCGAGCTGTCGGTCGGCCCCGACGACGTCGAGCTGGCTCCGGCGCCGGTCGAGGCGCTGCGCGGGGGAGACCCCGCGTTCAACGCCGAGGTCGCGCGGCGGGTGTTCGCCGGCGACGCCGGCCCGGTGCGCGACGCGGTGGTCCTCAACGCGGGGATGGCCCTGGCGGTCGCGGCCGGGCTCGACGGCACGCCGTCGGACGCGACCCTCGCCGAGGCGCTGGCCGCCGGGGTGCGGCGGGCCGAGCACGCCCTCGACGCCGGGGACGCCGCCGCGCTCCTTGACCGGTGGGTCTCGACGACCCGCGAGCTCGCCGGCGCCTGACCGCGCCGGGCGGTGGTCCGGTCAGTCCTCGATGCCGAGGCTGAACGCCGACTCGAGGTCGTGCGAGGAGTAGGTGCGGAAGGCGATGTGCGTGTTCGTGCCCGTCACGCCCGTGACCTTGTTGAGCCGGTCGGCGATGACGTCGGCGAGCGCCTCGTGCCGGCGCACCCGCACCATCGCGACGAGGTCGGCGTCGCCGGCGACGGAGTAGACCTCGGTGACGCCCTCGAGGTCGGCGATCTCCTGCGCCACCTCGGGGATGCGGTCGACGTCGGCGCTGATGAGGACGATGGCGGTGATCACGCGGTCAGCCTAGCCACCCGCGGGCCGGCTCACAGGGTGCGGTCGAGCAGGTCGCGCAGCACGGTGAAGTGCCGTTCGGCGCCCGCCTCCTGGTACATCGAGGTGTCGGCCATCGTGTAGCCGTGCGGCGCGTCCGGGTACACCTCGTTGCGCACGGTGAGGCCGGCGTCCGCGGCGGCGGCGCCGAGGGCGGCCACCGCCTCGGGCGGCATCGACCGGTCGCCGTCGGCGTGGCCGAAGACGAGCTCGGCGCGGGTGGTGGCCAGGCCGAGGTGCGGGCTGTCCGGAGCGTCCGTGACCAGGCCCCCGCCGTGGAAGCCGCCGCAGGCCGCGACGACGTCGGGGCGCAGTGCGGCCGCGCGCAGGGCCAGCCGGGCCCCCATGCAGTACCCGGTGACGCCCACCCGGTCGCCGGTGACGCCCTCGAGCCCGGTGAGGTGCTCGAGGTAGGCGGCGAGGTCCGGGACGGCGAGGTCGGTGGTCAGCGCGGCGACCCGGGGCATGGCGAGGCCCATGAAGGCCTCCCGGCCCTCGGGGGTGCGCAGATCGCCGGTCGGCATCAGCTCGGCGACCGTGCCGGAGCGGTGGAAGACGTTGGGGGCGAGGACGACGTAGCCCCAGGACGCGATGCGGTCGCACATCGCGGCGATCTGCGGGCGCAGGCCGATGGCGTCCATGACGAGGAGGACGCCGGGGCCCTCGCCCGACGGGGGCCGGGAGAGAT
>JACXUW010000059.1 GCA_014763705.1 Micrococcales bacterium
CGAAGGACGGGTCGGCGCCGGCGGCCGTGAGCGCGACGGCGAGCATCGAGGTCGTCGTCGTCTTGCCGTTGGCGCCGGCCACGGCGACCACCCGGGTGCCGGTGGTGACCGCCGCGAGGGCCTGCGAGCGGTGGAGCACCCGCAGCCCGCGCGCGCGGGCGGCGGCGAGCTCGGGGTTGTCGTCCCGGACCGCCGAGGAGACGACGACGGTGTCGACGCCCTCGAGGTGGGCGGCGTCGTGCCCGAGCCACACCCGGGCACCGGCCGAGCGCAGCTGCTCGAGCACCGGGGAGTCGGCGGCGTCCGAGCCGCTGACCGCGACCCCGCGGGCCAGCAGCAGGCGGGCCACGGCCGACATCCCGGCGCCACCGATGGCGACGAGGTGGACCGCGCCGAGGTCCTCCCAGGAGGGCACGGCGGCGCCGAGGTCGAAGCGCGGGTTGGTGACGGCCACGGCTCAGCGCCCCCCGCAGGCACGGACGACGAGGTCGGCGAGCAGCTCGTCGCCGTCGCGCTCCCCCACCGAGGCCGACGCGGCGGCCATCGTCGCGAGGCGGGAGCCGTCGAGCGCCAGGGGCAGCACCGTGTCGCGGACCCACGCCGCGTCGACCGCGGCGTCGTCGACGAGCAGTCCGCCGCCGGCCGCGACGACGTGGGCGGCGTTGAGCCGCTGCTCGCCGTTGCCGACCGGCAGCGGCACGTAGACGGCGGGCAGGCCGACGGCGCTCAGCTCGCAGACGGTGTTCGCACCGGCCCGGGCGACGACGAGGTCGGCCGCGGCGTAGGCGAGGTCCATCCGGTCGCAGTAGGGCAGGACGACGTACGGCGCGCTGGGCACCGCCCCCGGGTCGAACTCCTTGCCGGTGCCCGCGAGGTGGAGCACCTGCACCCCGGCGGCCGAGAGTGCGGCGACCGACGCACCGAACGCGGCGTTGAGCCGGGCCGCCCCGAGCGAGCCACCCATCACGAGGACGGTCGGGGAGTCGGTGAGGCCGAAGCGCTCGAGGGCCTCGGGCCGCACGGCGGCTCGGTCGAGCGTCGCGACCTCGCGGCGCAGCGGCATCCCGGTGACGGTGGCGCGCGGCAGCGGGGTGCCGGGGAAGGTGACGGCGACCTCGGCGGCGAACCGGGACCCGAGCCGGTTGGCCAGCCCCGGCCGGGCGTTCTGCTCGTGGACGACGACGGGCACCCGGCGCCGGCGCGCCGCGAGGTAGGCCGGGGACGCGACGAAGCCGCCGAACCCGACGACCACCTCGGCCCCGGTGGACTCGATGGCGGCCTCGGCGGCGGCCACCGCGCGCCGGAGGTTTCCGGGCAGCCTGAGCGCGGCGCCGTTCGGCCGGCGCGGGAAGGGCACCCGGGGCACCTCGAGCAGGGGGTAGCCGCGCTCGGGGACCAGCCGTGCCTCGAGCCCCTCGGCCGTGCCGAGCGCGGCGATGCGCACCTCGGGGTCGCGGCGGCGCAGGCAGTCGGCGAGGGCGAGCAGCGGGGAGACGTGCCCGGCGGTGCCGCCGCCCGCGAGGAGGACCGAGCCCGGGACGCCCGGGCTCACGACCCGCCCTTCCGGCTGCGCACGGCGCCGGCGACCACCGCGAGCGAGCGGCGCAGCGACGACGGTCGCGCGGACAGCGCCTCGCGGCACCCCGGTTCGGCGCGGGCGAAGGCCAGCAGGATGCCGAGCGCGCCCATCGTCGTGATGAGCGAGGAGCCGCCGGAGGACACGAGCGGCAACGGCACCCCGATGACGGGAAGCAGGCCGATGACCGCCCCGATGTTGATGAGCGCCTGGACGACGACCCAGGTCATGACGCCGGCGGTGACCACCCGGACGAAGTAGTCGTCGGAGCGGCTGACCAACCGGTAGCAGGCGAAGGCGAAGGCCGCGAAGAGCAGGAGGATGGCGAGGGTGCCGGGCAGCCCGAGCTCCTCGCCGATGATCGCGAAGATGAAGTCGTTGTGCGCCTCGGAGAGCCGCCCCCACTTCTCGCGGCTCTGCCCGAGGCCGAGACCGAGCCAGCCGCCGTCGGCGAGGGCGTACCGGCCGTGGATGGACTGGCGGGCCGCGCCGTAGGGGTCGGTGTCCCGCCCGAGCCAGACGTCGAAGCGACCCAGCCGGTTCGAGCTCGTGACGACGAAGGCGAGGACCACCCCGAGGAACGGCACACCGGCGATGACGAACCAGCGCACCGGGATCCCGGCCGCGAAGAGGACGCCGGCGACGACCGCGCCGAGGATGAGGACGGTGCCGAGGTCGTGGCCGAGCGCGACCGAGCCGACCGCGACGGCGACGAGCGGGACGAGGTAGGGCACGAGGACGTGGCCGAGGGAGCGCAGGTGGCGCCGCTTCTTGGCGAGGATCGCGCCCCCCGCGAGGGCGAGGCCGACCTTGATCGCCTCCGACGGCTGCACGCTGACCGGGCCGAGGAAGAGCCAGTTGCGGTTGCCCTGGAACGAGCCGCCGAGGGGGGTGAAGACGAGCAGCTGGAGCGCGATGCCGGCGACGAGCACGGGGACGGCGAGCCGGCGCCAGGCGGCCACGGGCAGGCGGGAGGTGACGGCGAGGGCGAGCACCCCGATGCCGGCGTAGACCGCCTGCGTCGTGAAGATCGTGTACGCCGACCGGCTCTCCTCGAGCGAGGTGATGGCGCTCGCCGAGAGCACCATGATGAGCCCGAAGACGACGAGGGCCACCGTGAGGAAGAGCAGCAGGTAGTAGGTCGTGACCGGCGACTCGAAGCGGGCGGCCCAGGCGCGCAGCCGGGAGGCCCCGTCAGCGGTCCGGCGGGCCGGGGCGGTCGCGGACGTCACGGGCTACTCCTGCCCGGTGAGCCGCCGCACCGCCGCAGTGAAGGCGTCGCCACGCGCACCGTAGTTCGCGAACATGTCCATCGACGCGGCGGCGGGGGCGAGCAGCACGACGTCGCCCTCCCGGGCGAGGTCGAGGGCGTGCTCCACCACGGCGTCCATGGCTCCAGTGTCGGTACGGTCGACGTCGACGACCGGGACATCCGGCGCGTGTCGGGCGAGCGCCTCGGAAATGGCCGAACGGTCACGGCCGATGAGGACCACGCCGCGCAGCCGGCCGGCCGCCGCCGCCACGAGCTCCTCGACGTCGGCCCCCTTGAGCAGCCCGCCGGCCACCCACACGACGTGCTCGAAGGCCGCGAGGCTGGCCTGTGCGGCGTGCGGGTTGGTCGCCTTGGAGTCGTCGACCCAGCGCACGCCGCGGACGACGCCGAGGTCGGCGATCCGGTGCGGCTCGGGGACGAAGTCGCGCAGTCCCTGGCGGACCGCGGACGGCGGCACCCCGTGGGCCCGGGCCAGCGCGGCGGCGGCCAGCGCGTTGGCCACGAGGTGCGGCGCGGGCGGCGGCGCGTCCGGCCCGGCGCGCAGGTCGTCGAGGCTGCCGAGCTCGGCGGCGGAGGTGCGCCGCTCGGCGACGAACGCGCGGTCGGCGAGGACGTCCTCGACGAGCCCGACCTCGGAGAGTCCCGGCACGCCGAGAGTGAACCCGACCGCCCGGCACCCCTCCTGGACGTCGGCCTCCTCGACGAGGCGGCGGGTCACCTCGTCCTGGGCGTTGAACACGCACGCGACCTCGGTGTTCGTGTAGACCCGCCCCTTGGCACGGGCGTACTCGTCGAGCGAGCCGTGCCAGTCGACGTGGTCGGGAGCGACGTTGAGGCACACCGAGGCCCGTGGCCGCAGCGAGTGCGACCAGTGCAGCTGGAAGCTCGAGAGCTCGACGGCGATGACGTCGTACGGCGTGGGGTCCATCACCGCCTCGAGGATCGGGGTCCCGACGTTGCCCGCGCTGCACGCCCGCAGGCCGGCGGCCCCGAGCATCGCGGTGAGCATCTGCACCGTCGTCGTCTTGCCGTTGGTGCCGGTGACCGTGAGCCACGGCGCGGCGCCCTCCCGCGGCCGCATCCGCCACGCGAGCTCCACCTCGCCCCAGACCGGGATCCCTGAGTCCGCCGCCGCGGCGAGCAGCGGCTGGTCCGGACGCCAGCCCGGCGAGGTGACGACGAGGTCGAGCGGCTCGTCGGGCAGGGCCGCGACCGCGTCCTCGCCGTACCGCAGCGCCGCCCCGAGGATGTCGAGGATGCGGGCGCGCTCGGACATCGCCGAGCCGTCGGCGGGCTCGGCGGCGTCGACGACCGTGACCCGGGCCCCGCGTTCGAGGAGGGCGTCGGCGGCGGCGAAGCCGGAGACACCGAGGCCGGCGACGAGGACGCGCAGCCCGGCCCAGTCGGCGTCGCGGTGGGTCAGCGCCTCGGTGCGGGCGGACCCGGCGCTCATCCGGCGCCCACCACCCACTCGGCGTAGAACAGCCCGAGGCCGAGGGCGACGAAGAGGCCGGCGACGATCCAGAACCGGATGACGATCGTCACCTCCTGCCAGCCGAGGAGCTCGAAGTGGTGCTGCAGCGGCGCCATCTTGAAGACCCGTTTCCCGGTCGTCTTGAACGAGGCGACCTGGATGATGACCGAGAGGGTGATGGTCACGAAGAGGCCGCCGAGGACGACGACGAGCAGCTCGGTGCGGGTGAGGATGGCGAGGCCGGCGAGCCCGCCACCGAGGGCGAGCGAGCCGGTGTCGCCCATGAAGATCTTGGCCGGCGACGCGTTCCACCAGAGGAAGCCGAAGCAGGCGCCCATCCCGCAGGCGGCGACGATCGCGAGGTCGTGCGGGTCGCGGACCTCGTAGCACTTGGTGCCGGGGTTCCACTGGCAGTTCTGGTTGAACTGCCAGATGCCGATGAGGACGTACGACGCGAAGACCATCACCGAGGCGCCGGTCGCCAGGCCGTCGAGGCCGTCGGTGAGGTTCACCCCGTTCGAGGTGCCCGCGACGATGACGTTCGCCCAGATCACGAAGAGGATGACGCCGACGACGGTGCCGGCGAAGGCGAGGTTGACCGGGGTGTCGCGGACGAAGGACACGGCGGTCGAGGCCGGGGTGCGGAAGGAGCTGTTCGGGAACTGCAGCGCGAGGACCGCGAAGACGACGGCGACGAAGGTCTGCCCGGCGAGCTTCTGGCCCGAGCGCAGGCCGAGGCTGCGCTGCTTGCTGATCTTGATGTAGTCGTCGAGGAAGCCGACCAGCCCCATCCCGGCCATGAGGAAGAGGACGAGCAGGCCGCTCACCGACGGCCGCTGGCCGGTGACGAGGTGGGCCACGGCGTACGCGGCGAGGGAGGACAGGACGATGACCGCTCCGCCCATCGTCGGCGTGCCGCGCTTCGTGTGGTGCGAGGTGGGGCCGTCGTCGCGGATGAACTGCCCGTACCCCTTCTTCACGAGGTAGCCGATGAAGGTGGGGGTCCCGAAGAGTGCCAGCACGAGGGAGACCACGGCGGCGATGAGGACGGCCTTCACGGGTGCTGTTCCTCCACGGGGACGGTCGCGAGCGAGTCTCCGAGCAACCGTAGCCCGGCGTCGCGGCTCGACTTGAACAAGGCCAGGTCGCCGCGCCGCAACTCCGCGCGCAGCAGCGCCTCGGCGGCGTCGGCGTCGGCCACCGCACGCACCCGGGTGCTCCCCCCGGCGGCTCGCGCGCCGTCGGCGAGGGGGGTCGCGGCGGCCCCGACGACGAGCAGCTCGTCGACGCCGTGGGCGACCACGTCGGCCCCGACCTCGGCGTGCAGCGCGTCGGACTCCTCGCCGAGCTCGAGCATCGTGCCGAGCACCGCCCAGGTGCGCCGGCCCTCCCCCATCCGCGCCAGGGCCTCGAGGGCGGCGTGCACCGAGTCCGGGTTGGCGTTGTACGCGTCGTTGACGAGGGTGACGCCGTCGGCACGCTCGGTGACCTCCATCCGCCACCGGCTCACCGGGCGGGCGGCGTCGAGGGCGGCCACGACGGCGTCGAGCCGAAGGCCCAGCTCGAGGGCGACCGCCGCCACCGCCAGGGCGTTGGCCACGTGGTGGCGGCCGACGAGCCCGAGCGAGACCGCGGCGTCACCGGCGGGCGTGTGCAGCGTGAAGGAGGGGCGGCCCCCGGCGTCGAGCCGCACGTCGGAGGCGCGGACCTCGGCCTCGTCGGCCTCGCCGACGAGGACCACCCGGGCCGCGGTGACCTCGGCCATGGCCCGCACCCGGGGGTCGTCGGCGTTGAGCACGGCCACGCCGTCGGCCGGCAGCGCGGCCGGGAGCTCGGACTTGGCCCGGGCGATGGCGTCGCGCGACCCGAACTCGCCGACGTGGGCGGTGCCGACGTTGAGGACGACACCGATCCGCGGCGGCGCCATCCCGGTGAGGTAGGCGATGTGACCGACGCCGCGCGCGCCCATCTCGACGACGAGGAAGCGGGTGTCCGGGGCGACGCGGCACACCGTGAGCGGCACGCCCACCTCGGAGTTGTACGAGCCGACCGGGGCGACGGTCGGGCCGGCGCTCGCGAGGACCGAGCCGAGGAGGTCCTTGGTGCTCGTCTTGCCCGAGGAGCCGGTGATGCCGACGACGGCGAGGCCGGGCGAGCGGTCGACGACGGCTCGGGCGAGGGCCGCGAACGCCTCCTGGGTGTCGTCGACGACGACGCAGGGCACGCCCTCGAGCGGCCGGGTGGTCAGCGCCGCGACGCAGCCCGCGGCGACCGCCGAGGCGGCGAAGTCGTGCCCGTCGGCCCGCTCGCCGACCCGGGCGACGTAGAGTCCGCCGGGCCCGGCCTCCCGCGAGTCGGTGACGACCGGGCCGTCGACGACGCGCACGAGCTTGACGAAGCCCTGGGTCCCGAGGATCTGCGACTTCCCGTTGCCGCCGAGGTTGTACTCGTAGACCTCGACCGCCTCCCCGTGCCGCTCGCGCGCCTGCTCCTCGGTGAGCCCGACCGAGGCGACCTCCGGGTCGCAGTAGGTCACGCGGGGGATGCTCGACTCCTCGACCGGCCGCGGGTCGAGCCCGGCGATCGACTCGGCGACGAGGATGCCCTGGGCGAAGCCGCGGTGCGCGAGCTGCAGTCCGGGCACGATGTCGCCGACCGCCCAGAGGCCCTCCACCCCGGTGCGGCACCGCTCGTCGGTGACGACGAAGCCCCGCTCGAGGGTGACGCCGGCCTCCTCGTACCCGAGCCCGTCGGTGACCGGGCCGCGGCCGACGGCGACGAGCAGCAGGTCGGCCTCGAGCTCGGTGCCGTCCTCGAGCCGGACGGTGACGGCGTCGGGCCCGTCGGTGGCGGACGCGAACCGGGCGCCGGTGCGCACCGTGATGCCGCGCTTGCGGAACGCGCGCTCGAGCGCCTTGCTCGAGGCGGCGTCCTCGGCCGCGACGAGCCGGGGCAGGGCCTCGACGACCGTGACCTCGGCGCCGAAGGAGCGCAGGACGGAGGCGAACTCGACGCCGATGACCCCGCCACCGAGGACGACGACCCGCCCGGGGACCTCCTCGAGCCCGAGCGCCTGGTCGCTCGTCACGACCCGGCCACCGAGCTCGAGGCCGGGCAGCGTGCGGGCGAAGGAACCGGTGGCGAGGACGACGTGGCGGCCGACGAGGCGCCGGTCACCGACGACCACGGTGTGCGGCCCGTCGAGCCGGCCGTGGCCCTCGACGTAGTCGACCGCGCGGCCCCTGACCAGCCCCTGGAGGCCCTTGTGCAGCCGGGCGACGACACCCTCGCGGTAGGCGGTGACGGCGGGGAGGTCGATGCCCTCCAGGGTGGCGCGCACCCCGAACCGTCCGGCCTCGCGCGCGGCGTCCGCGACCTCCGCCGCGTGGAGCAGCGCCTTGGTCGGGATGCAGCCGCGGTGCAGGCAGGTGCCGCCGAGGAGGTCCTTCTCGACCAGCGCGACGGAGAGCCCGAGCTCGGCGGCCCGCAGCGCGCACGCGTAGCCGCCGCTGCCTCCTCCGAGGACGACGACGTCGTGGGTGGGTTCGGCGGTGGCCGGCATGCGGTGCTGCTCCGTTCTCGCGGTGGCGGTCCGTGGGCACGGCGGCACGGGGTGGGCGCGCCGGCTCCGTCCCGCATCCTGTCACTCCCGGCGGCGCGGCACGAGGCCGCCGTGCGGGCGGGACCACCGGTGGGGGCGCAGGTCGCTCGCCTATCGTGTGCGCATGGCGTGGTGGAGACGTGGGCGGCGGGGTGTCGCACCGCACGACGGCAGCGACCTCGGGAGCGCCCGGGCGCACCTCGAGGACTTCGTCCGCACCCGGCGGGGGGTCGAGGCCTACGTCGAGCCGGCGACCAACGTCACCGCGACGACGCTCGTCCTCATCGCCCACGACGGCGAGTGGACCCGGCGCGCCCTGCCCAGCCGGCCCCAGGCGTTCGACGTCGCCCGCGGGCTCGGCGTGCCCGTCTACGACGTCAACCTCACCGGCTACCCGGCCCGGATGCGCGCCTGGACCGCCCGCCAGCGCCGCGACGGCAGGGCCTGAGCGCGGAACCCGGTGGCCGGGGCGGCGGACCCGTGCGACGGTTGACCCCCCGGCCCACCGACGAGGAGGACACCCCCGATGTCATCGAAGGACCGACCCCGCGCCGCCGTGCCCGACGAGGTCAAGGAACGGTTCCGCGCCGCGCTCGAGAAGAAGCAGGCGCACGCCGGCACCGACGTCTCCGACACCACCGACCACGGCAAGGTCGAGCACGCGCACGGACCGGAGACCAGCGCCCGCCAGCAGATGTTCCGGCGCAAGAGCGGCGGCTGAGCCACCCCGACGACGCCGGGGTGGCTCGACCCGCTCAGCCGCGGGCGCCGTGGGCCTCGACGAGACCGAGGAGGGTGGCGACCCCGAACCCGGTGCCGCCCTTGGGGTTGCGCCCCTTCGGACCCTTGTCGTTGAACGCCGGGCCGGCGATGTCGACGTGCGCCCACGTCGTGCCCTCGGGCACGAACTCCTCGAGGAACTTCGCGGCGGTGAGCATCCCGCCGGCGCGGTCGCCCTTGTGCGCGATGTCGGCCACCGGGGTGTCGAGCTTCGCGCGGAGGGCGGCCGGCAGCGGCATCGGCCAGGCCCCCTCGCCGGCGGCGTCGGCGGCGGCGACGACCTTGGCGCGGAAGGCGTCGTCGTTGCCCATCACCCCGGCGATGTCGTCGCCGAGGGCGATCATCTGGGCCCCGGTGAGCGTCGCGATGTCGACGATCCAGTCCGGGCTCTTCTCCGCGGCGAGGCAGATGCCGTCGCCGAGCACCATCCGGCCCTCGGCGTCGGTGTCGAGGATCTCGACGCTCGTGCCGTCGCGCATGACGACGACGTCGCTCGGCCGCTGGGCGCCGCCACCGGGCATGTTCTCGGCGAGGCAGAGGTAGCCGGTGACGGCGACCGGGACCCCGGTCTCGGCGGCGGCGAGGACGGTGGCCGCGACCGCGGCGGCACCGGCCATGTCGCACTTCATCGTCACCATGCCGGTCGACGGCTTGAGGTTGAGGCCGCCGGTGTCGAAGGTGATGCCCTTGCCGACGAGCGCGACCGAGCCCCTGGCTCCCGAGGGGGCCCAGGTCATCGTCACGATGCGCGGCGGGTTGGCCGAGCCCTGGCCGACGCCGGTGATGCCGCCGAAGCCGCCCTTGGCCAGCGCCTTCTCGTCGAGCACGGAGACGGTGATCTTGGCGGGGGAGTCGGCGGCGCGCTTCTTGACGGCGTCGGCGAAGGACTGCGGGAAGAGCAGGTTCGGCGGCATGTTGACGAGGTCGCGTGCCCAGTCGCGGGCGGCGCCGAGCGTCGCGGCCCGGGCGACGACGTCCTTGGCCGCCTTGCCCTGGCCGGCGCCGGAGACGACGACGATCTTGGGGCCGGCGGGCGGCGTGGCGACGGTGCGGCCCTTGCGCGCCGGCAGCGGGGCCGCCTTGTCGTAGACGTAGCAGCCGGCGAACGCGCCGTCGGCGACCGCCGACAGGGACTCGGTGTCCGGGGTGGGGAGGGCCACGCCGACCGCCTTCTTCCCGCGGACCGTGCGCAGCGCCGCGGCGGCGGCCTCGCGGAGCGCGGTGTGCTCGAACGCGGTCCGGCGGGTGGTGCCAGGGCCGAGGCCGGTGACGACGACGGAGGTCGCCTTGACGCCCGGCACGGCGACGACGCGGTGCACCTCCTCGGCGCGTCCGGTGGCCTCGAGGTCGGCGAGCACGGCCTGGAGGTGGACGACGGCCTTGCGCGGGAGCCCGTGCCCGGCGGCGAGGTCGGCGCCGTCGCCGGTCCCGACGGAACCGACGACGAGGGCGTCCACGGGGAGGTCGGCGGAGGTCTTGGTCGTCACGGTCAGTGAAGTCATGCCGGCAGACTATCCGGGGCCCGGGGAGGGTCCGGGGGGGCGCGGTAACGTGCCGACCATGACCGACCTCAAGCACTCGCCGCTGCACGACCGGCACCTCGCCCTCGGAGCGAAGATGGCCGACTTCGGCGGCTGGGCCATGCCGATCGAGTACCCCGGAGGCGGGGTCGTCGCCGAGCACACCGCCGTCCGCGAGCGGGTCGGCGTCTTCGACGTCTCGCACCTCGGCAAGGCCCGGGTCAGCGGCCCCGGTGCCGCCGACTTCGTCAACGCCTGCCTCACCAACGACCTGCGCCGGATCGGTCCCGGGCAGGCCCAGTACACGATGTGCTGCACCGAGGACGGCGGCGTCGTCGACGACCTCATCCAGTACCTCCGCTCGGACGAGGACGTCTTCCTCATCCCCAACGCGGCCAACACCGCGCGGGTCGTCGAGCTGCTCGCCGCGGCGGCCCCCGAGGGCGTCCTCGTCGAGGACCTCCACCACGGCTACGGCGTCATCGCGGTCCAGGGCCCGCGCTCGGACGAGGTCCTGACGCGGCTCGGCCTGCCGGTCGACCACGACTACATGAGCTTCGTCGAGACGACGTGGGAGGGTCTGCCGGTCATCGTCTGCCGCACCGGCTACACGGGGGAGCGCGGCTACGAGATCGTCCCGGCCTGGGACGTCACCGGCTCGGTCTGGGACGCGCTGCTCGCGGCCGCCGGCGAGGAGGGCGGCCTGCCCGCCGGCCTCGGCGCCCGCGACACCCTGCGCACCGAGATGGGCTACCCGCTGCACGGCAACGACCTCTCCCTCGACATCACGCCGGTCATGGCCGGCGCGGCGTGGGCCGTCGGCTGGGACAAGGAGGCGTTCTGGGGCAAGGAGGCGCTGACCGCCGAGCGGGCCGCGAAGGAGACCCGGCTCATGCGCGGGCTCGTCGTGACCGGCCGCGGCATCCCCCGCGCCCACTGCGAGGTCCGCGACGCCGCGGGGACGACGGTCGGCGAGGTGACCTCCGGCACCTTCTCCCCGACCCGCAGGCAGGGCATCGCCCTCGCGCTGCTCGACCGCTCGGTCACCCTCGGCGACGAGGTCGTCGTCGACGTCCGCGGCCGGGCGCTCGAGGCCACCGTCACCAAGCCGCCGTTCGTCGAGGCGGGGGTGCGGTCGTCGTGAGCGAGCAGTGGAGCTGGACCTACGCCGACGCCGACGGCGCGGCGGTCACCGGTCCGCCGACGACGGAGTCGACCTTCCCCACCCAGTCCGACGCCGAGAGCTGGTTCGGTGAGGTCTGGCACGAGCTCGCCGACGCCGGCGTCGCCTCGGTCACCCTGCACCGCGACGGTGGTGTCGTCTACGGCCCGATGAGCCTCGAGGCCGCGCCCTAGCCCGGTCGCGTATCACCGCTGGCCCGGCTCCCTCCTCCACGGCAGGATGAGCCGACGGGCGCCGTGCCCGGGGCAGGAGAGGGCGATGCCGGGTGCACCGGAGGGGCCGCAGGACCCCGTGCGGGCCGCGTTCGCCGCGACGGTGCCGTCGTGGCGCACCGTGCTGGTCGGCACCTGGGCAGCGGCCGTCGTCGCCGCCCTCATCGCCCTCGGCCAGCTCGACGCACTCGTCGGCCAGGTCGTCACCGCCGGGCACACCGTCTCGCTCACCGCGCTGACCGGCCTCGGCGCCCTCGCCGGGCGTGCGGCCACCGTCACCGCCTGGTCCGACCTCGCGCCCACGGTCGCCGCCGTCCCGGGCCTGGGGCACTGGGTCCTCGCGTACGCGCTCGTCGACCTCGTGTTCATCGTCCTCTACGCGGGGGGCGGCGGCTGGGTCCTGCGCCGCGCCGCGACCGGGACCTCGCCGGGGCGGACCTGGTACGCCGCCGCGTTCGTGGGGCTGGTCGTCGGCGCGCTGGCCGACGTCGTCGAGTCCGCCCTCCTCCTCGACCTGCTGGACGGGCGGGGGCACCCCGCGGTCCTCGTCGGTGCCTCCACGGCGAAGTGGACCGGGCTGGTGGTCGCCGTGGTGGCGGCGGTCGTGGGCCGCCGGCAACGCGGCGACACCCCCCGTGGGCCGGCCCAGACCTCGCCGTGGCGGCCCGGGGACGAGGAGGTCCCCGCCGGAGCGGTGCGGCGGGTCCTGGCCGCGCTCTACACCCACCGCTTCAGCCTGCTCGTCGTCGTGCCGTTCGGCGCGCTCGGGCTCGCCTCCGGCTCCGACATCCTCGACCAGCTCGAGAGCTTCGTCACCACCGCGGTGGGCAAGAGCGTGGTGCGCGCCAAGGACACGCCCAACTTCGTCGCCAACCGCGTGGGCATCGCCGGCATGCTGGCGA